>JAAZOZ010000337.1 GCA_012797505.1 Smithella sp.
GTGGCGATACGGCCTCTTCATCCCGGCTTGCCTGTCCGAAAATAGCCCATTACCATCCAAACAGCAAGTTACTCCTTGATAAACCGCCCCTTCGGGCGTGGGTCGCTATTCTATCCGTTCCCCTACTTCTCCTGTGATTTTATCACAATTTTATCACACAAACATTCTGTTTACAGTTGATCACTTGTTTCACCTACCTATACGGCACATGGCCCGATCATCGGGAATCATTGATTTCTGTTCGTAATCTATTTTTTATAGTGCGGATTCTTAAATCCGACTCTTTTCGCGCCCTCTACGGCAACGCCAGCGGGAAATCCATTCCTGTGTAAGATGTGCCCGCAAAGCTGCCGCCCGCCGAAAACCATAATAGCCGAGCCCTTCTTTTTTTAACAGTCCATCAAGACAGAGCAATCATGCAGGAAGTCGCTCTCTGCTCCCGGCATCGCGCTTGCCTCAAGGCGTTCTGATCAGCCGAAATCCCAGGTCGTAGAGGCGGCTTTCGGAGTTGGTGTAGTTGCGGCGCGCCGACCGGCACTCCTGCTCATTTCCGCTGTAGCTGCCGCCGCGATAGATGCGGCGGTCGCGGTCCAAGCGCACTCCTTTGAGAGACGGACTTTCAGGATCAGTCACGCTTCCGGACGGATAGTTGCTGAACCAGTCCCGCACCCACTCCTTGACATTGCCGTGCATATCGTAAAGTCCCCAGGCATTGGCGGTTTTTTGGCCGACCGGATGCGTCTGGCTGCCGGAATTGTGATAGTACCAGGCGCTGCGCAGCAAGTTTTCTCCCGAGTGAAACCGGGTTTGCGTACCCGCCCGCGCGGCATATTCCCACTGGGCTTCCGTAGGCAGGCGGTATTGATCCGTTCCTTCCATTTGGTTGAGCTTTTCGATAAACGCTTCGGCATCTTTCCACGATACCTTCTCGACAGGGCAATCGTCGCCGCAAGAACTGAAATGGGAAGGATTGTTTCCCATGACGCGGCGCCACTGCCCCTGCGTCACTTCCGTGGTCTGCATATAGAAGGGTTCACTGATCGTCACCGGATGCGGTGTCTCAGCGCGCGATCTTCCCTTTTCGCCGACCGGGGATCCCATCGTAAATGTTCCCGCCGGAATCAAAACAAATTTCGCTCCCAGCGTCGGGCTCACGAAGGAATCCGCTTTCTGTTTTCCGGAGATGGAAGCGGAGGTGGGAGCGGGAGCGGGAGCGGCAACGGGAGAACGCACCGGCAGCGCTCTGAAGAATTTCGTATTGGCCGCTCTGGACGAGATGCGCTCACAGCGTGAAAAATCGTAGCCGGCGATATGAAAGCCGCTTTTTTCAGACGCCCAGAATTGCGTGCAGGAAAGATTAATCAGCTTCGTGGCCAGATGAATTTTCAAACCCTTGTGGCACCTGGCCTGCTGGGGTTTACCAGTGTCCAGCAATTTCGCCAACTGGTCCTGTGACGGCATCCGCCAGTCCGAATAACCGCCTCCACGATAGCCGGCGCAGTACTGGCGGGCAGCCTCCCAGGAGATATCACTGCCATTATCCTGTGCGGCCCACATCAGATTTGTTTTCGTGTCCAGAACGGTTCCGTCGTCATAAGCGATGAAACGTCCGTCCCTGGTTTTTTCTCCCGCCAGGGACGCCGACGGCAGAAAAAAAGCTCCCATCCATAAAACGACGATTGTGGCGATTGCCGCTGCCTGCACTGCTCTTTGCATCACTCGTTACCTCCTTGGAAAATTTAGATTTTATCCGACTCGTCTTATTTTCACGAATACCCACAACGGTGAGCATGAAGAAATCCTTGTCTTCTGAACTCGGGAACATTATTTTTGTTTTGATTTTATTTTTTGTCTATCAAGAAGCACGAAGCCATGCGGTCATTGATAAGACCTTCTTTTTTGACGCGCCACTATAAAAAAACGCGCATGGGTTTGTCAAGATAATTATGGCGCGTTGTCAATCCCAATGAACTACCTCGCAGTAAGCTACGAGGTATCCAAAACTGCGAGGAACGAAGCAAGCTTCGGAGAATATGACCCGAAGAGATTTAACTAATACCTTGGCCTATCATAGGAATTGTGATATAAATTATCAGGGTCTTGTGTGCTTCCTGTACGAGAGCATTCGTTAGCTCATAGTGTGATGCCCTCTTACAATTGGATTTCATTACATTGGACAAATCCCCCATATTTTACCCGCCGGGCTTTTAATCTTTATTACCGCATATTACCCGGTGGCAAAAGTTAATTTGAAATTGATTTTAAAGGACATTTTAACTGATCATTCTTGAACGGATAGTGTAAGATGATAAGCAAATAATCGAAAAAAGCCCGACGCGTATATTAATTGTTATTTTTAGGGCATATATATGAAACGAATTTTTAGCATACTGCTATTCACAATTTTAATACCCATATACTTAAACGCGAATGATTTAAAGGCGGTCGTATCGCCCGAGCCAAAGTATTATGCTTGGTGGTTGCGTATAACATTTATGCCAGAACATAAAGAGCTTTATGGCGTTCCGCTCAATAAGATTGATCCTACATGGATGCTTGCGTCTCAACTAAAAAAGGAAGCAATTCCCCGTGAAGTCCTATTCGAGAGCGGAGAAGATGAAATGGCTGCTCGCGGGATTGATTTTATGCAAAAAGGTGATTTCAATAGTGATAATATTGAAGATCTTGCTCTTGTTGGAGTATTTCAGAATTTAGAAAAGGAACAAGGAATGTTTTTTCTTATTCTTACAAAAGACAAGAATGATTTATGGAAAAAGACGTTTTTGCAATCGTGGCTAGGTAAGCCAGGATTTCTCGGTTTACAAAAAGATGGGGGGTGTCTTGCCTTATTGTTTTGCATGGATTGTGGCGGTGTTAGTGAAGTAACGTGGGACAAAAAATTAAAGAGATATCAGATCCAGAAACCAGCGGATGAAGAGACGTAAAGAAACATTTGTAATTGCGTTACAAACGCCAGTTGGAGCGGTTACAAAGGTTAACATAATTTGAAACCACCATAAAGCAATGCCTTATCAATTCAATGATCGAACATGCTGAGCATCCTGAAATAAAACGAAAATAAGTATCCCGAATGAAGCGGCTAGAAACTGGGCAAGAACACCCGTCCGGGATCCGGGGCCTGCTCACGGCGTGCGGACGGCACGAACGCTGTGACCCCTTTGGTAGCCGGGCCAGGCCTCGTAGGTCCGCCCGCTGCTGAAATCCAGGGCTACCCGCCAGTCCCCTTTAAGTGCCCTAAAAAAAGAGGCCACAAACCGTATTTACGACTTGTAACCTCTTGATTTCACTGGTGGGTCAGGGCAGAATTGAACTGCCGACACTCGGATTTTCAGTCCGATGCTCTACCGACTGAGCTACCGACCCGAACATATGGCCAA
>JAAZOZ010000043.1 GCA_012797505.1 Smithella sp.
CCGTGCCGGGTTGCCGGCGCCGCTGGTCTATGCGCGCATCATGGGCCCGGACGGGAAACTCCTGCCGCACGACGGCGAGACGACGGGGGAACTGGTGTTGCGCGCCCCCTGGCTCACCGAAGGGTACTACAACGAGCCGGAGAAATCCAAGGACCTCTGGCCGGACGGCTGGATGCACACCGGCGATGTGGCCTACATCGATCCGGAGGGTTACCTCCAGATCACCGATCGGATCAAGGACGTCATCAAGACGGGCGGCGAATGGATTTCCTCGCTGGAGCTCGAAAATCTCATGAGCCTCCACGAAGCCGTTGCCGAGGCGGCGGCCATCGGCGTGCCCGACGCAAAATGGGGCGAGCGGCCCATGCTGGTCCTGGCGCTGAAGCCCGACTTCAAGGGAAAGATTACCGAAGAGGATTTCAAACGATACATGATGGAGGCCTCGGCGGCCGGGAAGATCCCGAAATACGGCGTTCCGGACCGGTACGTGATGGTCGACCAAATCCCCAAAACATCCGTGGGGAAGATCGACAAGATCACCCTGCGGAAGCAATTTCAATAGTTTTCAGGGGGCGTTTCTCAGAGTCGAGAACGTCCCCGCGCCAACCTCCATATCCCAGGGCTGCCGGATGACGCAGCCCTGGGAATGCCAGTATTTTTCCGGCGAAAAAATGACGGCTTCGTAAAAAGCCCGGATGCCGCGTTGCGCCGCATCCTTTCCCGGCCTTCGCCCCCGGCAAGCTTATTGCGGCGCCCGCTGAAGCGCGCCTCATTGCTCAGGATTTGCGCGCCTTGCCTGCGGGGCTTCAAACCCTCTAAAACCTCTAAGTGCTTTGCCCTGTTCCTGGCGTGGACAGATATTTTTCTGTTGACATGCCGGGGAGTCTTTTCTATGAACAAGTTCATTGATTGCGGGGGTTTGTCAAAGGCGTTTCTTTAATCCGGTGGAGATGAATATGCTCAATTTTACTTTTCAAAATCCCACGAAGGTGATTTTCGGCCGGGATGCGATATCGAAGATCGCCGGTGAGGTTCCACGGGATGCCAGGTTGATGGTGGCCTTTGGCGCTCAAAGCGCCCGGAAATACGGCGTCCTGGATGAAGTTCTCAGGGCGCTGGCGGGGTTTGACATCACCGAATTTAGCGGCATCGGGCCGAATCCGGAATATGAAACGCTTTGCTCCGGCATTGCTCTGGCCCGCGAAAAAAAGATCGATTTCCTTCTCGCCGTCGGAGGCGGTTCCGTGATTGACGGAACCAAGTTTATGGCCGCTGCCATTCCCTTCAGCGGCGAGCCTTATCTGCTCATGGAAAACAAAGGCGCCGCCATCCGCCGGGCAATGCCGCTGGGCGCGGTTCTGACATTGCCGGCGAGCGGTTCGGAAATGAACAACCGGGCCATTATTTCGCGCCGGGCCGCAAACTGGAAGCGCGCCATCATGAACGACTTTCTGTTTCCCCGTTTTGCCGTTCTGGATCCGACGAAAACGTTCACGCTGCCGCCGGCCGAAACCGGCAACGGCGTGGTGGATACATTTGTTCACGTCCTGGAGCAATACCTGACGTATCCCGTGGACGGCAAGGTTCAGGACCGGCTTGCCGAAGGGCTGCTGCTCGCGCTGATCGAGGAGGGGCCCAAAGCGCTCCGGGAGCCGGAAAATTACGATGTGCGCGCCAACCTGATGTGGGCCTCGACGCTGGGGCTCAACGGTTTGATCGGCGCAGGCGTTCCGCAGGACTGGGCGGCGCACCGGGCAGGCTACGAACTGACGGTTTTATACGGACTGGCCCATGCGCAGACGCTGGCGGTGCTGGTGCCGGCCATGCTGAAAGTCCGGTCCACAGGCAAAAAACAAAAACTGCTTCAGTACGGCGAGCGCGTCTGGGGAATTTCATCCGGCGCGGAGACGCTGCGGATCGACGCAGCGATTGAGCGGACGCGAACTTTTTTCGAGACGATGGGGCTTCCCACCCGCTTTGCGGACTGCGGCATAAAAAATGTCGATGCCGACAGAGTGGTTGAACTCCTCGCGGAACACGGCCTTGCCACGATGGGCGAAAGCGGCGACGTGACTCCCGGCACCATTCGGGAGATCCTGGCGCTGTGCTGATCTTTGATTGGGCCGGTCTGGCGCCCCGCTTGCGGCAGAGAGATGGATTGACACCGGCCAACTGAAAAGGATTTTCATCATGCACAGTATTTTACCTGAAATCGGCATTGCCGTTCTGGCGGCCACGGCAATGGGATTTATCTTTCAACTCTGCCGTCAGCCGGTCATCCTCGGCTATCTGGTGGCCGGAGCCCTGATCGGACCGCAAATCGGTTTCAAGCTCGTCTCCGATCCGGCCAATATCGAAGTTATCTCCGAGATCGGGCTGATCCTTCTCTTGTTCATCATCGGTCTGGAGCTCAATCCCGCCAAACTTCTTTCCTCCGGGAAAAAACTGATCTATGCCGGCGTCGGCCAGTTTGTCCTGTGCGTTCTGATCGGCCTGGGCTTCTTTGTTCTGCTGGGC
>JAAZOZ010000338.1 GCA_012797505.1 Smithella sp.
CCCGCATAGCCGGAACCGAATGCGGCGCCGGCCACAATCTTGGCCGCCGTGATCGCGCCCTGGCCGCCGCGTCCGTGCCAGCGGATGGCAATAAATTCTTTGTTCATGTTAAAACATCCTGAGGAATTTAGCCTTCAGTCTTCGGCCTTTTCTTACCATAACCGCTGCAACAATCAACAATAAAACGACGCCCGCGGCGGCCAGCACAATAAGAGTCGGAATGGCCGGCCTGGAAAACAAATGAACCGGATTGCAACTGGGCTTCTCCACGATGCGTCCGAGTTTGCCGGAGTATTTTGCGGGAACATCCGGGATGCCGTTGCCGTTGGTGTCCGGAAAGGACTGGACGTATTGGAGAACGCCCTCCCATTCTTTCAGCTCCTGAATGCCGGGCAGGGAAGGGTCGCCGTCAACGAGCGCGGCTGAAAGCTTTTCCACGGGCTTCCCGTTTTTGTCTTTCGGAATAATTTCCAGGAGCGAATAGGTAAACCGGCCCACGTTTTTCAAGAAAGTCGCATTGTAAATATTGGCCGCGACCCGGTACAGTTGCCGGTTGGACCGGCTGTAATCCAAAGGCCGGTATCCTTCTTCCTCGCTGCCGATTTCAATGGCGGTAACGCGGTCAAAGTAGACCCGGCGGGGATTGTAGGTGAAGCGGAGCCCGGAGACTTGCAGATAATAATCGTTATTGCTCTTGAGCGGCCGGACGCTGGTCAGAATTTCCAGCGCTCTTTTGAGTTCAAAGCCGTACAGATAAAAGGAAATCAACGGGTAGCCCATGGTATTGTCCACGCCGATGCCCAGCGGAATCGCGCGGAACAAATCGCCGAAGCCGACCTTTCCGGTTTTTCCCCGGAGCAGGTAGTCCCGGATGACGCCGTTGGACTCGACGGCAACCGCCACGGAGCTTGAAGGGTCGTTTGAATCGAAAGAGACCCGGTTGACGGACCAGCGGATGGAATCGGCCAGCAGATTGCCCAGCGGCGATTCCGTTGCGGCGATCTTCAAATCCCATGCGGTTTCAGCGACGATCTGATCGTAGGACAAATTTTTCGGATTCAGGAGCCGCTCGTTCAACTGCTGTTTGAAGGCGTCGATTGTCTTCTGAATCTTGGGGTCTCCGGCAACGGAACTGTTGACGGGGACGAGGGTGTAGTTTTTCAACGCCACGCTGCCTGCTTCCCGAATGATGTCCAGAACGCCGACGAATCGTCCGTAACTCCCGGCCTGGACGATGATGGTTCCGTTGATGATGATCGGTTTTTCCAGGCTGGTGTGCGTGTGCCCGCTCACGATAATGTCGATGCCTTTGACTTTTGCGGCCAGGATTTCATCTTCTGATTTTTTGGGGTTGTCGCGAAGTCCGCCGTGCGACAGGCAGATCACCAGGTCCACTTTTTCCTGATCCCGGAGGATTTTCACCATGTCCCTGGCGGTTTGGACCGGGTCGCTGAATTTCAGGGGTTTGGCGAAAGGCGAGACCTCAATGGCGTCTTTCCCCAGAATTCCAAAGATGCCGATCTTCAGTCCGCCGCGCTCCAGAATCGTATGGCTTTTCACGCCGGTTTCCGAAAACGCGTCTTCCAGATCCGCCAACTGCGGCTTTTGGCGGTCAAAACCAGCGTTGGCGAAAACCATCTGCGGCGCGCCGCCGCCGGCTTTGGCGGTCCGGAGGGTGGCGGCCAGCCCTGCCGGCTTGAGATCGAATTCATGGTTGCCCAGGCCAACGACGTCATAGCCCATGTTTTTCAGCAGGCGAAGTTCGAAAGCTTCCTCCCGGTTCAGCATGTGAAAAAACGATCCCATGGTGTAATCGCCCGCGTCCACGACGAGGACGGGATTGGATTTTTCTCTTTTGATTCTTTGGATCACGGCGGCCACGCGCGACCAGCCGCCGACGGTCTCATCGGCGTTGACTTTGAAGGGTTGATAGTCAACTTCCGGCGAAAAGCCCTGGAAATGGGAATGCATGTCATTGGTGTGCACGATGGTGATCGATTTTCCGGCCGCCCAGCCGCTGGCTGCGAAAAACACGATGGCCCAGACAGCGATGACGGTTCTTAGGTTCAGCATTTTCCTTTTCCCCTCAGGGTTCGACAAGCTCACCATGACAGGTTTTTACTTGTCGATCATCCCTCCTTAGCTTTGCCCTCAGGTTTGATTGGTTCACGCCTTGACAATCCCGTATGCTCCGGCAGGGAACGCTCGCGAGCGTCCCTGCATTTGCCATCCACCATCCGCCCATTACTGTCTTTTTACTCGTTGCTTTCCCCTGCTTCCCTATCATAATTTCTCCGGCCTGAAAAGTTTTGGTCGGGGAGCGCCGCTTCAATCTTTTGGAGCAGGCCGAAGAGGGACGTCTTGTCCAGGGCGGATACGGCCACGGCGTCAAAGCGCCGACACAGGGTTTCCAGAAGTTCCTTGTCGGGGAAGCGGTCTGACTTGTTGAAAACGCGGATGCCCGGCTTGTCGGAGATTTCCAGCTCCTCCAGAATGCTTTCGACCGCCGATATCTGCTCTTCAAACCGGCTCGAGCTCACATCAATGACGTGCAGGAGCAAATCCGCTTCCTGAAGCTCGTCCAGCGTCGCCCGGAAAGCGCTGAACAATTCCCGGGGCAGGTTCCGGATAAACCCGACGGTGTCCGTAATGACGGCTTCCGTATCCCGCGGAAACCGCAGCCTCGCGCTTTTCGTGTCGAGCGTGGCAAACAGTTTGTCTTCCGCCAGGACGGCGCTTTGCGTCAGGGTATTGAGCAGCGTGGACTTGCCCGCGTTGGTGTAGCCGACAATGGAAATTACCGGAAGGCCTGATTTTTCCCTCCGTCCCCTCCGCTGACTGCGCGACTTGGCCACGGATTTCAAATCCTTTTCCAGCCGGTGGATGCGCTCGCGGATCCGGCGGCGGTCGATTTCCAGTTTGGTTTCACCGGGACCCGTCCCGCCGATGCCGCCCGCCAGACGGGAAAGCGACGTGTCCTTGTGCGTCAGGCGCGGCAGCAGATACTTGAGCTGCGCCAGCTCTACCTGGATTTTTCCTTCGCGGCTGTGCGCGCGATGGGCAAAGATATCCAGGATCACCTGCGTGCGGTCGATAATTTTCAGGCCGGTAAAATCGCCGATGGAGCGCACCTGCGCGGGCGTCAGTTCATGGTCAAAGATCAGCAGGTTCGCGCCGATCTGGGCGGCCCGGAGATCGATGTCCGACAATCTGCCCCGGCCGACCAGATATTTCGGATCCGGCTGCGGACGGTATTGAATCTGTGCGTCAAAGACCTCCACCCCGCAGGTGGAGGCCAGTTGCCGAAGTTCTTCCAGCGAGGCTTCCGCGCCCTCCAGAGGATTTTTTTCCACACGGACCAGAATGGCTTTTTCCGCCGCGTCAATTCGCCGGCTTTTCTGCCGGCGGGCAAACTCGTCTTCCAGCGCGGTGATGAAGGATAAAAAGTTGAGGTTCATTCGGTGCGGCTCCTGGGGATCATGGATCAGCCAGTAGGCGCCCTGCGGATTTTCCGGGATCAGATGCGCCCAGAACAGCTTGCCCGGCGAACCGTCTTCCTGTACCTGAAGAGCGCCGATCATGTCCAGGCGCAGATGGGACAGGTCCGCCAGATCCTCCGGCGAAAGGCCTTCGCCGTCCAGATGCGTGTGGATCAGGCGCAACCCCTTGAAGCGGGTGGACGCCGCGCGAAAAGCATCCAGGCCGGGGATGAAGATGCCTCTGTGATCGCCCAGGATCACCATGCTGATTTCGCCTTTGCGGTTAATCAGCAGGCCGATCTGCCGGTTGAGCGAACCGGACAGCAATGAAATCTCGCGGGCAAGATCATGGCTGATCAGACTTTCCGGCGGGATGCCGCGCCGGTAAAGCCGTTCCAGGGATTTGATTTGCCGGGCGCCGAGTCCTGACGTATTGCCGAATATTTTATTGATGGTCTGTTTTCCTTATGCCTGGTTTTGCTCGTCAGCGGGCAAACGGCGTTGTTTTTGTTCATTCATACATGGCCGAAAGCAGTTCCAGAATTTTCGATTGTCCGGGCGAGGTCGGATCCGTCGCCATGTTCACCGCGTCGCGCGATGTATAAAAGGCGATTTCCTTCAGGGCTTCCCGGGAAATGCCGTAGGATTTGAGCCGCAGGTCGATTTGCAGTTCTTTGTAAAGCCAGCGGAGCGCTCCTTCCAGGTCGTCCGTCCGGTTGATGAGGTAGGCCATGTCCATAAAGGCGTCCCGGCAGGTTTCCCTGTTGGCCATCACGAAGCCCAGCAGGCCGAAGATGGCCGCCCGTCCGTGCGGCAGGTGATAATGCGCGCCGATGGCGTGGGTGAGGGCGTGGCCCAGTCCCAGTCCTTTGAGGAACGCCAGGCCGCCGCACAGGGCCGCCATGCACATGTCGGTTCGCGCGCGCATATTGTCCGGCTCCCGGCAGGCGGTGATGAGGCTCCGGCCGATCAGCTTGATGCCGTAGAGCGCCTTGGATTCAAAGTAGGGATGGTAAGGGGTTGCGAGCGAAACGTAGCCTTCGATGCAGTGCGAAAGCGCGTCGATGCCGGATTCAATGGTCAGGCCCGGCGGCATGGTTCTGGTGAAGAGAGGATCGATCACGGCCAGTTTGGGAATAAAATGATTGCTCATCAGGATGAACTTCAAATCGCGGGCCTTGTCCGTCAAAACGGCGCAGGGGTTGACCTCGCTGCCGGTGCCGGAGGTGGTCGGCAGGCAGATGAGCGGCGGAAAGATCGGTTTGATTTTGCCGCCGCCGCCGACGATGCCTTCGTATTCGCGCAGGTCGCCCGGATGCGTGACGCGCAGGCCCAGCGTTTTGGCCGTGTCCAGCGAAGAGCCGCCGCCCAGCCCCAAAATGCCGTTGCAGCCGGTTTCCCTGTACAGAGCGCCCGCGCGTTCAATGAGTTCAATGGGCGGGTCCGGTTCGACCTCGGCGAAAATTTCCGTTGCGATGCCGCTTTTCTTCAGAATGTCGGCGGCTTCGGCGGCACGGCCGCTTTTGGCCATGAACGGATCGGTGACCAGGAAAATCTTCGACACCTTCATGTCGCGGATTTTCCGGCCCATGGATTTGGCGACGCCTTCGCCCATCAGAATATCGGGCATCGGCGGGATGCGGATTTCCCAGACTTTCTTCTTTTCCCGGAACGTCTCCAGGCCTTTCCATAAATTCCGCACTTCCGCTTCATCGACGTCGAAGACGGAACTGGTCGGGGCGATGAGCTCCTCGCGGAAAAAGGCGGGAATCGTCGTGTCGATCCTGCTGAACTGCGCCTGCTCGTTGAAAGCCAGCTGGTCGCGCAGGGCTTCCTTGGCGGCAGCAAGAATGTCCTCTTCGGTCAGCGCAAGGCCGTAGCGCGCGTTCATGAGCCCGGCAAAGAAAGGATAAACGGATTCGCCGCCGGGAACGGCGTTGAGGCAGTAGCCGAACGCATCGCAGGCCGCCGCCTTGATCTGCGTCGCAAGCGATGTCTGGATCTGGTCTTTCTTTTCCTTGGGCTGGCGGTAGGTCAGGCCGGCCGTGTGGTCCGCGCCCATGGGCGAGGAAAAGTACGTGACGCCCGTTCCCTTGACCGCGCGGGGATCGTGGGCGGGCAGGGCCTGGCCCTTGAAGGCGGGAATGCGCTCCACATTGAGAAAACGGGCCGTCGTCACGACGCCGTTGCCCAGCGCGAAGCCGAGCGGCGTTTCTTTTTCGATTTCCAAAAGCAGGTTTTCCGCGCCTTCGGCGTCGCCCCAGTTCATTTTGCCCGCTTCGGCCGCGACGCCCAGGGCGCTGCCCGCCTCAATGGCGTCGAGGCCGATGTCGTCGCACAGGAACTTCAGCCGGGCGATGGCGTCGTTGTCGGTGATGCCCAGGTTGGTTCCCAGAAGAGCGATCGTTTCGTATTCATACGCCGCGCAGATCTTTTTGCCGTTCTTGTCCGGATAGATGATCGAGCACTGCACCAGACAGCCGGGCATGCAGCCGTGCATTTTTCCGCCGCGCTCGAACAGAATCTTCTGGATGTTGTTGCCGCTGACCGTCGTGAAATTTTCGGGGCGTCCGGAGCGGTAATTGCGGGCCGGAAGGGTTCCGTGCCCCGCGGAGTTGTTGATCGCAAACGGCGTGCCGAAGCGCGTGTAAAGACTGATGGTGACGTCGTGCTTCATCACTTCCGCCCAGTCGCGGACGATTTTGCGGAAGGCGTCCGGATCGGCCAGCGCCGCCTGTTCGGCTCCGGTCGGATCCAGAATGATGGCCTTGAGGCCCTTGGCGCCCATCACCGCGCCCAGGCCGCCGCGGGCGGCGTTGCGCGAGGGATCGCCGAAGATGTCGGTCAGCGATACGGACGCTCCCTTGTACTGGCGCTCTCCGGCAATTCCCGTGGAGATGACGGCGACTTTGTCGGAATACTGTTTATGGATGGCGGAAACGAGGTCGTAATTTTTAAGCCCGCGGTAGTCTTCCGCCGGCAACAGCTTTGCTTCGTCCTTCGTCACGACGAGCGCGCGCAGTTTTCCGTCCTGCGGCGCCCCCTCGAATACGATGGCGCGCAGTCCCAGACGATCCAGGTACTGACCGGCGGGGCCGCCCGAGTTGGCTTCCTTGATGCCCTGGGTAAGCGGACTTTTCGCGCCGATGGACACGCGTCCCAGCTGCGGCGCGCGCGTGCCGGCCAGCGGACCGCACGCGACGATGAGCTTGTTTTCGGGCCCCAGCGGGTCGCATTGCGGGGGAACTTCCCGGTTGAGGATTTTAGCGATCAAGGCGCTGCCGCCCAGATAGGTCCACTCCGACGGAAGCGGTTCGGCAGAGACGGTTTGTTGATTCAGAGATACACGCAGGATTTTCATGAATTTTTTTCTTCCCTGATCCCCGCGATATTTTTAGCCAGCTTCTTCTTTTGTTCCAGATTGCCCTGGCGGGCGATCATGATGCGCTGCGCCTGAGGCGAACCGGCGCCGTGCATCGACTCCGTGCGGTAGCCGACCGCCGCCGTGCCCAGCGTCAGGTTTTCCACCAGACGCATGATGCGCGCCCGGTCTTCACAGGAAACGTTGGCGTTTCCCTTCAAGTATTTCTCCAGAACCTTGCCGATCTCCGGATGCTTCAAGTCTTTCTCCGAGGCCATGGTGACCATCATGCCGCCGGCAATGTCTTCGGCCAAACGGCAGATTTCATAGGGGAACCGGGTGACGTTCTGTTTGCAGACGTTGGCCAGGAGCAGATCAATCAGATACGTGCCGGAGGCGGTCTTGTGCCCCTGGGCGGAGCAGGCAATGCCGCAGGAAA
>JAAZOZ010000339.1 GCA_012797505.1 Smithella sp.
AAGGGATCAAGGCTGTCGGCTCCTGTGCCATCTCCAATAAATACAACGGATCCTGTCTCCAGATCCAAGACCAGTGCAATATATTTATGGGCCTTGCCAATGCTTATTTCGTCTATGGCAATCCTGGTGATATCTTTCAATTCAGGTTCGCCAAAATGCCTGGAAAGATATTCTTTCTGTATCTCTTTTATTGTATCCCAACTGGCGCCTGAATGATTGGCAACATCCCGGATTCGGTGTTAACTTTTTGACTGAAAAAATTGCCGGCATTTAGCCGGGCAGTCGTGTTATTTTTAGAGATTCTTTTATCAATTCGACAATTTCATTCAGCAACTGGGCGTACGTTTCCGAGGGATTTGGCAGCTACTTTTGAAATTGTCAAAGAGCGTGATTGTCAAAATGCCCAGATGCGCTGCATCATGGCGTCAAATGGTATTGGTGCGCAGCGAGGTAGCGCCAGGCAAAATGTTTTCTTCTTGGCATGGTTGACAAACCAACCGATCGCCGAGAAGAGCAGAAAACGCAGTCGACGCAACCGATACTTCTTCATCTTTTTGCGGAAAGCAATCTGGCGGATCATCCCGATCAGCGTAAAGGTCAAGTGGCAGAGCCAGCAAAGGGCTTTAGTCACGTCAAAATTGCCACTGATCATTTTACCAAGGGCGTATTGATTCTTGAGTTCTTCAATATGCTTTTCAACACGGCCGCGTTTATTATAGCTCTTAAAAATGATCTGCGGCTGGTGATCTTGATTGCTAATCAGAACGCGATAGTTATACTGGTCTTGATCAAAGAGATCGGTTTGAGAGCCAACGGGTTTTTCAGAGCGCTCAACATAGTAATAACGAAAAGCGCCTTTCAGACCCGAGCCATACGCAAAAGAGCAATATTGCCGTTCGCTCTGGTAATAGGATTTGTACGGCAACGTTCGGATTTTGTCTTTCAGCCAATCGTGCTGAGGAACTCCTATTTCATAAGAAATATTAGGATAGCTTTCGAGCATAAGCAATAATGCGTCGCCATAAAAGCCGGTATCCATGCGCAATTTTATCTTTATATCGGCTTCGGCCAAACGTTCTAATAGCGGCTTCAACATGGCAATGATATCTTTTGCGCAATGTGAATTGCCGGTGAAAGTCCATTCGGCCAGTACTGTTTCTGTTTCATCACAGATGGCTTTAATGGATTGAAAACAGCGGCTGCCCGGTTCTGCTGGACAATAGCCTTTTTCAGCACCTTCTTGATGACCATCGACTGGCAGGGCGGTTCCGTCTACATCGATGGTGATTTTATGCAGACCAAGTTTTTCAAAGAGCAGGATGTTGAAGTCAAGAAGCAAGGCCGCCCGCGCCGAATCCTTTTGCCCGATCAGGATAAGATCATCGCGCAGCGTGGTATCTTTAGGGGTTGAGTCAAGATCAAATAACTCACCGATCGTCTGGTCATTTGCCAACCGCCCGATGTCATACAGGCGTTCGCCGCCAGCGATAATCATGCCTGCTAATAAGGCGACGTTCTGTGAGGGTGAAGACTGACGGATCTTACGCAATTTTTTGAAACAATCATTAAAACGCTTATGAAAACCAACTTGATGCAGAAATTCCGTGAACAGATACAGCCCGCCAAAAGGCGTTGCATTCAATGTTTTGGTTTCGTATTTTACTTTCACCTGTTGGGTGTCCTTTCGTCATGTCAATTAACTTTTGTTGGTCAATCAAATTTAATGACTTAACGTGGATACTCCAACAGGTTTTTTATTTTAGCACAGAATCAAGGAAA
>JAAZOZ010000340.1 GCA_012797505.1 Smithella sp.
GTTGTCGGCACGACGTAGATGGATTCCATCCCCGTTCCGGCCAGATTGAGGGTTCCAGTGTTCGTCTTGTCGCTGATGGACCCGGTCAGTTTGCCGGAGATGGTGCCTTGTGTGACATCCTGCGTAAATGTCGTGGTCGTTCCCGTCGGTGTCGGCTCGATGACCGGCACAACAACCGGTGTGACCGGGTTTGTCGTCTGTGTGGTTGTGGTGCCTGTGGTGCCTGCGATACCTGTGGTGCCTGCAGTACTGCCAGTTAAAATATTTCCAGCTACACTGCCGGTGACAGTAGCGGGGGGTGTTGAAGCCGTCGGGTCGCCGCCGAGCATCGTTGTCGTGCCGCCGGTGCCCGTGGTTCCTGATCCCGTATCACCGGTGCCGGTCGTTCCTGTCGTTCCCGCCGTGCCGCCCGTGTCTTCCGTCTTTGTCGTGCCGGTTGACTCGTCTTTGCCGGAAGCGGCGGTTGTGCCGCCGGCGCCCGACGTTCCGCCCCCGGTTGCGCCTTCTTTCTTCTCTTCGCCTTTCTTGTCATCTTTCTTCTTTTCCGACGGATTCGTGGCGTTGAAGAGCTTGGTCGCGTCGCCCGGCTTCGCGGGTTTGGCCTCGGGCGGCTTGTTGGCGCTGGTGACGATCATCATGACGCCCGGAGCGACCGGTTTGACGTTGCCAGGCTGGCCCTTGCTGTACATGAAGCCCTTGCCTTCCGTGAACAGGGCGCCGGACACGCCGTTTTCATGATAGATGAAGAAGACGGTGCCGCGGACGCCGCAGACGGACGTGGGGGTGTGGATTTCATACCGGGAGCCGTCTTTCTCGCCGAAAAGTTGAGTGGCGCCGGTGACAACGTTTTGCACTTTTCCCCGAAACAGGCTGAGGATAGTGCTTCTCTTCTTCGCCCCCAGCGTAAATTCCGTCACCTTCAAACGGCTGTTTTCGGAGAGCCGGGCAATGCTGCCGTCAATCCAGGTCACCTCCAGCTTGGAGCCGCTTTTGGTGCGCAGGATGTCGCCCACGTTGACGGTATCTCCGATGAGCAATGCCTTGGCCGGTTGACCGGGCGCGGTGAGATCGGCCCTCCCTTCCAGGTTGGTCACTTTGCCTGCCGGCGCGGCCTGAACGGCTGCCGCAAAAACCATCAGAAGGCACAAAATACTCAAAAAGGATGTCAGTTTTGCTCTCATAAGAAACTCCTTGAAAAGAACCCTTGTTTAATCCTGTTAGTAACGGAATTCAAAGCCGGCCATATATGTTTCGCGCTCGTACTCGTTGACGGGGATATTGGAATCGACGCCGGTGAAGCTTGCCTGGCAGATGAAGCTGGCGTATTTCCAGAACGCCCAGTTCAAACCGACGGAACCGCTGTACGTGATATCTCTTCTCTTGGTGGGGTTGGACCAGGCGCCGGCGGGAATGTCCCAGTAGATCTGGCCGTACTCATAATCCTGAACGTAAATTCCGCCGGTCAACTGGAGGCTGAGCAGGCCGAACCGGTTGGCCCAATCCTGAGGCAGCAACGGATAACTCAGGTTGCCGGTGTAGCGCATGCCCCAGTTGTTCCAGTAGATTCCGTCGGCGTTTTCCACGTTGAATTCGGCGCGCAGGTTGAGAAAGCCGTTGGGCATAAACAGCCAGATCCAGCTCAGATACCCCCTGGGACCTTCGGAGTCTCTTTTGTTCAGGTAATCGGCGCCGATTTTTTTCTGGTGGTCGTAGTCTTTTTTGTCATAGCCCGCGTAAAGTTCGACGATGTTGCTTTCATTGACCAGGAAGCGGATGGACGGGCCGATCGAGTACATATCCAGGTACTTTTTGTAGCCTGCGTTGGAATCATCCGTCACCACCAGGTCTTCATCCGTGCGCAGGAGGAAGTTGGTGTAGCCCAGGTTCAGGTTGACCGCGACGCGGCCGAAATTGTATCCCGGCGCAAGGAAGACGGAATTGGCCAGTGAATCGTGGGAGTGGGTGTGCGTGGAATTGACGAAAGACGCAGCCGTATAGGACGCGTTGAAAAGCCAGGGGCCTTCGATGCGGGGCGTGAAGTCGATTCGCGCGGAGGAATTCAGGGTCAATCCTTTCTCGTTGTCCAGACCCGCGCCGTAGGCGTCATCCCTCGGTTTGGAGATGATGTTCGTATCGTAGCCGCCGAACGCGCTGATCGTCAGGTGCACCGGACGGTGGGTTTTGATGGCGCTGTCCACGATGTCCTGATACTGTCTCGCGTAGCCGGCCAGGTCCGATACGGGATTCTGGGTGATGGACAGGTTGAGGCTTTCCCGGGCCTTGCTCAGCTTGCCTTCTTTCATGAAGGCCATGCCGATTTGAAAGTCGGCTGCCTGGGCGAAGGATTTATCGAGACGCTTCGATCTTTCAAAAGCGGCGACCGCGTCCACGGTTTTGTTTTCCTTCAGCAGGATCAGTCCCTTCAGGAAAGCGATTTTGGCGGGAAGAATCTTTTCGCTTTCAGCCGTCGCCAGATATTGCTTGGCTTCGTCAAGCTTGTTTTGCTGGTATAAAACATCGATCAGTTCCACGTAGGCTTCTTTGATTTTTGGCGTGAGGGCGACGGCGTCCTTCAGATTTTTTTCCGCGTCGGGCATATCGTTGGTTCGCTTGTAAGCCATGCCCAGAACGAAAGCGGCCATGGATGACGTCGGGTCCGCGGCCCTGGCCTTGACTAACGTCTCTATCGCTTCCTCCAGGTTCTCCTCCTGGTACTGCTTGATGCCTTCATCCAGAAGGGGATTGCTGCTCTGAGAAAAAGCCGGAAAGGAAAAAATGACAGACAGTAAAAAAACGCTGATGACAAAAAATATTTTTTTCATCAAAGCCCTCCGCGAAAATGAATTTAGAAGCTATGGCCACGTCGTTTTTACGGCTGAATTTTAAACCAGGAGCCTATGCAAACGCAAGAAATATTTTTAGTATTTCAGGTGAGAAAAATACTTAAAATTCAGTGCTTTCAAATGAAGCAAATAAAACTGATCTCCGTATAATGGCCCGGTTCTTGCCTTCCAAAAAGGGGGCGGCTCTATTTGTTTTACTTGTTTGTTGGTTTATTCTTTCTTCGACCGTTTTTGTTTCTTGATTGCGGAAGTTTCAATCAACCAGAGATAACCGATTTTGTGATTGCAATGAAGGCAGGGTTACACTATAAAAACACCGGTCATCCTGGTTTTTGATCCATCAATACAGGGCAAAAAGGAGAACTTATGAAAGCAACGGCAA
>JAAZOZ010000341.1 GCA_012797505.1 Smithella sp.
CGGGCCAGGGCCAGAACGGATTCGCTTTCCGCGAGCCGCGCGCGGGCGACGTCATAGTGGAGTTTCAGCGTGTCGTACTCTTTTTCCGTGACCACGCTTTTGCTGAACAGGTCCTCATAGCGCCGGTAATTTTTTTCGGCATCCGTCAGGGAAACCCCGGCGCTTTTTACGGCGGCCTCGGCGCGCGCGACTTCGGCCGGCAGCGTTTTCCTGCTGATTTCGAGCGCGGTTTCAAGCTGCTGTTTTGCTCTTTGCGCACGGTCGAGGCCGGCCCGGGCCTGTTCGTGGCGGGAGGCATACTCCGCCCGATCCAGTTCAGCAATCACCTGGTCTTTTTTTACGGCCTGCCCTTCCTGAACATAAACCTGCAAAACCCGGCCCGGCGCCTGAAAGGAAAGCTTGGCCTGCGTGGTTTCAATCGTGCCGGAGTAGAACAATTCCCCGGACGCCCGGCGCTGCTGTCCGAAATACACCAGCAGCCCTGCGCCGATAAACAGCAGCGCAAACGCCAGGATGATGATTTTCTTTTTCACGCCGTCCTCTCCTTTTTCCGCGGGATGGAAGCGGTATTTCGTTTAGCACATTTCTGAAAGGTTGAATATCCTTTCGTCGTGAGGCCCGTTATTTTTTTTGTTCTCGGCAATTTTTTGATTTTTCTTTCCAGGCTGAGCGCCTCACTCCCGCTCATGGGGCCGCTCACCGCCAGGAGCGTCACCGGTCTCCGGGCGCGGGTATATTTGGATGCCGTTCCGCTGTTGTGCTCCCCCAGCCTTCTTTCGATGCAATTTGTCGCGCCCGTATAAAAGCTGCCGTCCGAACAGCAAATAAGATACACCGCCCATCCGTCTCGTTTTTGTTGATCTTTCGGCTTCATCACCGGTGCTTTCTACAACAGAGCAAAAAATAATTCCACTCAAAGCGTGTTATGCTTTGACCAATCCTCCCCCGCGTGTTAAGGGGCGCCAACGATCAACATAAGGAGAATTAAAAATGCTGAATTTTCTACCCGGCCGGCTGGTCGGTTGTTTGGCCATGCTCCTGCTGGCTGTAAATGTTTTGCTGTGGGTTTTTATTCTGTTTGTGTTTTCTTTTCTGAAATTCATTCTGCCGATCCGGCCGCTGACCAAACAGTTTGATAAAATTTTATTGTGGATCGCGGAAAACTGGATCTCCGGAAATGTCCTGTGGATGAAGCTGACCCAGAAAACCGTCTGGGACGTCCAGGGATTGAAGGGCCTGAATTACCGCGGCTGGTACCTCGTGGTCAGCAATCACCAGTCCTGGGCGGATATTTTCGTTCTGCAGAAACTCTTAAACCGGCGCATCCCGCTCATGAAATTTTTCCTCAAGCGCGAATTGATCTGGGTGCCCCTGATGGGACTGGCCTGGTGGGCCCTGGATTTTCCTTTTCTGCGCCGTCATCGCACCGACTATCTGAAAAAACATCCGGAGCAAAAGGGAAAGGACTTTGAAACCACCAGGAAAGCCTGTGAAAAGTTTTCGCGGATTCCGACCAGCGTGATGAACTTTCTGGAGGGAACCAGATTCACCGCGCAAAAGCATGAGCGTCAGGAAGGGCCTTACCGCTATCTGCTGAAACCCAAAGCGGGCGGCATCGCGCTCGCCCTGAACGTGCTGGGGGAAAAATTTCATTCTCTGTTGAACATCACCATCGTTTATCCGGACGGCATTCCGACGTTCTGGGAATTTTTGTGCGGCAAAGTGCGCAGGGTCGTCGTTCGGATTTCCTCCACGGAAATCCCCAAAGCGTTTTTGCACATGGATTACGAGTCGGACAAGAACTTCCAGACGCTGTTTCAGCAGTGGGTGCAGGACTTGTGGAAAGAAAAAGACTCTCAGATTGCCGCTCTGCTTCAGGAAGCCAAGGCCTGACCGTGTCCTGACCCTTGCGGCAGGAGACGGCCGTCCCATCCGGCGCTTGGAGAGCTTTTTTAAGCAAAGCCTTCTCTGACGCCGGGCGCGGGCCGGTCTATAAACCCAAAAGGAAGGATTTAACCAGTTCGAAGGTTTGAACGCCCCGCTCCGGATAAACCCAGAAATATCCGGCAAGGAGCGCCAGCGTCATGACGATTAAAAAGGCGGCCGCCATTCGGATCCAATAAAGGATTCCGCCGTCTTCCTTTTTGGGCGGCAAATCAACCCCGGAGGTCCGGCGCTTTTCCGGCAAAGCCGCCCGTCCCGCAGATTCCTTCGGTTCGTCAAACCGCACCATCGTTTCAATGCTGTCCAGCGGAACCGCAACAACCCCCTCTTCGGGCAGCGCGGTTGCGGCCGGTTCTTTCCATTCGGGGGGCGTCTCTCCGGAAAGCGCCTGATCCAACGCCTCTACCGCATCTTCAGGCGGTTTGACCCCATCCGTTTCAGCCGCCGCCGGAAGCAAGGCCTCATCATCCGTAGCCGACGTCTTTCCCCTGACTTCCGGCGCCGCGGAAACTTCGTCCGGCACAGGTTGGTCCTTCGGAGATGAATCAAGGATATCGCCGGATGTAAAAACATTTTCCTCGGGAAGCAGCGCCTCGTCTTCGGCAATGGCGGATAAAAACTCCTCCAGCTCCTGCTTCTCCCGCTTTAAATCGATCTCTTCCGTTTTGCCGGGCATTTCACATCCTCTTCCATTGATGCGGGATCCGCAATCCTCCGGTCTAAAGGGTTTTGTTTCCTTTTGCCTTCAAAAGACGAATTTCCTCTTTCAGGACGGCGATCTCATCCTGAAATGTTTTTTTCAGCTCCGCAAGCGCCTCGGCAAACGCTTCATTGGACGGTAAATCTTTCATCGCCGCGGCCAATCTCTCGGCATCTATGCCGCCCGCCCCGGACGGCTTTTGTTCCTCCACCACCCGAATGCGGGCAAAGGGCATCTCTTCCATCAAAGCGTTCTTGCGCAACCTGTCGCCAGTCGTTTCGATTTCCCGGGCCCTGCCTTCGTCCATGATGCCTGCCGGGGCTTCCGGTTCGGCGGGTTTCTCAAGGTCGGCGTTTTCCACCCACGATCGATATTGCTCAATACTTTCCTTTAAAAAGTGGCGTCTGGTTTCCGGAGCCATATCTTCCCCGCCTGTGACCAGTTCCAGACGGCTGTAAACTGAAAAAAGCAGATCCATGGCATCACGGCTGGACCGGGCGCCTCTGACCCGAATGTATCTTTCCGCAAATCGCAAAATACGCAATAATCCCTGAATGATAGAATCATCTTCGTAGAACCGGTCCAGTCTGAGAACTTCATCGTCCAGCCGCTCCAGGACAGAATTGCTCATTCGGGTTTCCATGGAGAAAACGATGCTTTGCAGATTTTTTAGAGGGAAATCCGGCGGGGATGAGGAAAACAACGTAAGGTCCTCCGAAAGACTCTCCTCTTTCGCGTTTTCCTCCCGGCCGACGCGAATCCCCAAGCCTTTCAAATCATCCGGTTCGGCCTCACTTTCAGCAGCCCGGGCTGGTTTGTCCATATCGCCGAAGATCGCTGTAAAGCGCCGGTCGATTTCCGAAAGGTAGGCGGATTTATCCCCCGCCGTGGCCGGTTCGGCAGCGGTCTGTCCGGTTTCGCGGGGAATTGAATTTTCCCGCAGGCCGGCGGCGATTTCATCCGCGATGTCCGCCCCGCCGGAATCCGTATGCCGGGTTGGTTTTGAATCCGACCCGAAGATGCTGTCCAAACGGCTTTCCACCGCCTCAAGAAACGATGACTCTTCATGACTGGTCATGGATTACTCCTGCATTCCGGGGATCGTTGACGCTCCTTTGCTCCGGAATGCCCAGGCATTATAAATTAATTTTTTATTAGTTCAAGTGTTCATTCGCAAGACCGCAAAAGAAGCTTTCCCGGAGCGTCACAAAACCCTCATTGGTCCATATAACAACCCCTCAGGTCTCTTCGGCCGAGGGGATTTTCTTCAAGCGCCGTCTCAAATTTTTCAGAAAGAAAAGATTGGCCCGCCCGGACGGGGTGATCTTTCTTTGGAATGAGTGAGCCGCTTTCCTTGTTACTCTTTGAGATAAAACTGCAATTTCAGGCTTGCAACTTCCACCAGATCCCCGTCTTTGAGATCGCAGCGGCGGTCTATGATTTTGCCGTTGACCTTAAGCTCCTTGCCGCCGGCCGGCTTAATAAAGCAGCCTTCCTTCCGGCGGTTGACCATGGCGGCCAATTTGGGGGCGAACAGCCAGCACGAGATTGTCACCTTCCACCTTGATGGAGGCGTGGCGCCCGGACACCGCCTGATTGTCGATGACGATGTCGTTGTCCGGCTTGCGGCCGATCGTCGTCTCTTCCTTGTCCAGCGGGATTTCCTTGACGGCGGCCTCCTTATATTTCAGTAATACTTTTGCCATATATCACCTCCGGAAAAATTCCATGAATTTCATCAATGCCGAATGCCCCTTTTTCTTCCAAACATAGCCGATCACAACGGTAATATTATCTTTCCCGCCGTTTCGATTGGCGGCGTCAATCATGGATTCACAGGCGGCGGAGGCGTTCTGTGCAGAAGAAATGATGTCGAGCGCGTCGTCGTCCGTCACCATATTACTGAATCCGCCTGTGCACAAGAGCAAAATATCGCCGTCCATCACCGTCAGTTCGTCGAGATCCGCTTCCATTTCCGGCTGAATCCCCAGGGCTTTCGTGAGAATATTTTTCATCTCCGATTGGTCGGCTTCTTCCTGAGTGATCAGATTGCGCTTCACCTGTTCCTGC
>JAAZOZ010000044.1 GCA_012797505.1 Smithella sp.
TCTGAAGAAGCTGGAAAGAGACAGGGAGGAAACCCTCGAAAAGCTCCGGCAAGCGCTGGAATCCACCGTTCACGCCATGGCCATGGCCGTGGAAGCGAGGGATCCTTACACGGCGGGCCATCAGCGAAGAGTGGCGGACCTGGCCTGCGCGATAGCCGTCGAAATGGGGCTGGAGCCCGACCGAATCAACGGTCTGCGCATGGCCAGCCTGATTCATGATCTGGGGAAAATATCCATTCCCACCGAAATTCTCACCAAGCCGACCAAACTGACCAACATAGAATTTGAAATCGTCAAGACGCACGCGCAGGCGGGATATGAAATTCTGAAGGACATCGTTTTCCCCTGGCCCATCGCCCGGATCGTGCTGGAGCACCATGAGAAGATCGACGGATCGGGCTATCCGCGGCGCCTGAAGGGGGATGCTCTTCTGCCGGAATCGAAAATCCTGACGGTGGCCGACGCGGTCGAAGCCATGGCGTCGCATCGCCCCTACCGTCCCTCTCTGGGCCTTCAGGATGCGCTGGAGGAAATTTCCCGGAATCGGGGGATTCTGTACGACACGGATGCCGTCGCCGCCTGCCTTAAACTGTTTGAGGAAAAGCGTTTCGCCTTTGCAATATAACACGTCGCTTGCGGCTCGTCACTCATCGCTCATCGCTTCTTTCCCGCCTTGACAAGGGCTAAACGCGCCGCTAGAGTACGTTGACCGAGACCGGTTAAAGAATACAGGAGGATTTTTTCATGACTTCCCCGAAAAGCGGCACAAAGGCCTCGCCCTGGGCGGACTGGCAAAAGCATCTGAACGACTATCTCGTCGATTCCGCGCAGCGTTCGATCATTTTTTTGGACATTCTGCGCAAGAGAGGCAACAATTACATCCAGCACATCCGCAGCGGTCAGCCGCCGGTCCTGACGTTCAACTACGAAATGATCCTGAACGCCAAGCATTTCGAGCGGCCCGTCAATTACGCGCTGGTCCGCATTTCCGAACGCCGCCGCAAAGACATCGATCCCGACCGGCAAAACCGCCGCGCGCTCAGGGAACGTCCCGACATCCCCAAACGGCCGATCATCATCATCGATCCGCGGGCGGGCCACGGCCCCGGCATCGGGGGCTCCAAGCGCGATTCGGAAATCGGCATGGCCCTGGACCACGGCCATCCGGTTTATTTTGTCCTGTTTTACACCGACCCGATTCCCGGCCAGACGCTGCCGGATGTCATCTTCGCCATTGAACAGTTCATCGCGATAGTCGCCGAACTGCATCCCGACGCGGACGCGCCGGCCGTCATCGGCAACTGCCAGGCGGGCTGGGCGGCCGCGCTGGCCTGCGCGGACAAACCGGGCATCGCCGGTCCCCTGGCGCTCAACGGCGCGCCGCTTTCCTACTGGAGCGGCGTGGCGGGCATCAATCCCATGCGCTACCGGGGAGGCCTTCTGGGCGGGGTTTGGGTGAATTCGTTCCTCAGCGATCTGGGCAACGGCGTGTTCGACGGCGCAAACCTGGTGCTGAACATGGAGCTGCTGAATCCGGCCAATACATACTGGACCAAGCAATATAACGTTTATTCGAACGTGGACACGGAAGAGGACCGCTATCTCAACTTTGAAAAATGGTGGGGCGGCTTCTTCATGATGAACGACGAAGAAATCCACTACATTGTCCGCAATCTCTTTGTCGGCAACAAGCTGGAGCGCGGCGAGCTGGAACTGCAGGAAGGCCGGAAGCTCAACCTGAAAGATATCGAAAGCCCGATTCTGGTTTTCGCGTCGATGGGCGACAACATCACGCCGGCCCAGCAGGCGCTCAATTGGATTCCCCGCGTATACAGCTCCGTGGAGGACATCAGGCGGCACGGGCAGGTCGTCGTTTACATCGTTCACCAGGAGATCGGCCACCTCGGAATCTTTGTCGCCGGCTCCGTCGCCAAAAAGGAACACCGCGAAATCATCGGTAATTTCGACATGATTGATTGCCTGCCGCCCGGCCTCTACGAAATGGTCATCGACGGCGATGTCGCAAGCGGCAAATTCGAGAGCCGGTTCGAACCGCGCACGATGGCCGACATCGCCGCCTACGACGACGGAATACAAGATGAAAAGGATTTCAGCGTCGTGGCCAAGGTTTCGGAAGCCAACGACAATCTGTATCGGCTGCTGGCGCGCCCATGGATAAAACTCTGGACCACGGAGCTTTCCGCGGAGTTCATCCGCCACCTGCACCCCCTGCGCCTGCAGCGGTATTCGCTGGCCGACATCAATCCCCTGACGCGTCCACTGAAAAACATCGCCAACGTCGTGCGCAAAAACCGAAAGCCGGCCGGGCCGGACAATCCGTTTACGGAGCTGGAGAAGGCGGTTTCCGACTACGTGGAAGGCGTGCTCGACATTTACCGCGATTACCGGGACCTCCATCAGGAAGAAATCTTTCAGCTGATTTACGGCAACGGCTGGCTGCGCAGCCTGTTTCCGCCCGTCCAGGACGAGCCCAGGCCTGCGGCCGCCAAACAGGACCATCCCGACTATGACAAGCGACTGGCCGCCATGGAACAGGGGGGCGTGGCCGAAGGATTAATCCGCATTTACATGGCCGCGGCCGCCACCAACCAGGGCATCAAAAGGAAACATTTTGAAGTCGCCCGCGAAATCGCCGCCACGCACCGGGTATTGAGTAAACTGTCCCTGTCGCGGTTCAAAAAAATCATGCGCGAACAGTCCGCCATCCTTCAGGCGGACGAGGAAAAGGCTCTTCAGACTCTGGCGACGCTGATCAAAAATAAGGACGATCGCATGGAGGCGTTGAGCATCGCCCGCCGGCTGTTTCTGGCGGACGGCGTTTACAACGACGAAGAGAAAGCCCTGCTCGAAAAGATCAGGAAGGGGCTGGGCCTGGAGGCTGTATAGAAGATATACAAAAGCAGGCCCCGTCAGTCCAGAACCGGCTGCCCCTTTAAATGCCGTGGAATCTCGGTGATCTGGGAGGCGGGGCGCGCTCTCAGGATGTGGCCGGGCAGGGGTTTCCCCGCCATCTTCTCCGCCAGCCGGACACAGTCGAGGAGCTTTTCCAGATCGATGCCCGTTTGGATTCCCATGGCTTCAAACAGATGGACAAGGTCTTCCGTCGGAACGTTCCAGTATCCGATATCCAGTTCGCTCACTCCGTAAGGTGTGTTGCTCATCCCTCCCAGCGACGCGTCGAAAATGCGGATGCCCGCCTCGTAGGCGGCCACGCAATTGGCGATGGCCGTCCCGCGCGTATTGTGAAAATGTACCGCGAGCTGAATGCCCAGCTTCAGATCCAGAAGCATCCGGATCAGTTCCTTGACCGATTTGGGGTCGGCCAGACCCGTCGAGTCCACCAGAACCACCTCGGATGCGCCCATATAACTGAGTTTGAGCAGGAGCCGGGCGACCTCCTCGGGGCGGATGGGGCCCGTGTAGGGGCACCCAAAAGCCGTCATCACGTAAATCCGCACGCTCCGGGCATTTCGCACCGCCGCGTCGAGCAGCGTCGGCAGCACCTTGTTGAGGCTCTCTTTGAGGGACTTGCCGACGTTGATGCGATTGAACGTGTCGCTGGCGGAAAGCAGAACCAGCAGTTCGTCGATCTGGGTCACCAGGGCCCGCCGGCAGCCGATTTCATTGGGCACCAAGCCTACGTAGGTCACCTCCGGCTTTTTGGCGATGCCGGCGACAAGCTTTTCCGCGTCGTACCCCTCCGGCAGCAAACGAGGATGCGTAAAGGAAGCGCATTCGATCTTCTTCAGGCCCGTTTCGGATAGTTTGTTAATATAATTTATTTTATCTTCCGTGGACAAACCGCTGCAGACTTCGGGCAGGCCGTCCCGCGGGGACACCTCCACGATGGTGAGCGAATTTTCTTTTTTTCTGGCGGCCTTTCCCGCCGTGCTGGCATTCGGCATAACCGTCCTACACCGGAAGAAGGATTTTTTCTCATGTCTGCATAATTCATTCCAGCCGACCGGACCCTTTATTCCAATCCGTATTCCTTCAGTTTCAGATAGAAGGTGCGCCGGCTGATTCCCAGGGCCCGAATGGCTTCCGACCGGTTCGGAAAAGCGGCGAGCGCCTCGGCGATGAGCCGGCGCTCCAGGTCCCGGACGGCCTCGGTGAGATTGAGAGAGACAGGCCCGCTTGCGGCGACAGACGGCGGGGCCCCGTCAGGGCCTGCGGGATCCGAAAACAGGAAATTGGGCAGGGAACCGGCATCGATGACGGGCGACTGCGTCATGTTCACCGCATAGCTCACGACGCCTTTCAGCTCCCGGACGTTGCCCGGCCAGTGATACGCATGCAGCATCGCGAGCGCTTCGGGCGAGAACCGGTATTTTGGTTTCTGCGCGGCTCCGCTCGCTTTCAGGAAATGCTCCACCAGCAGATCGATGTCCCCTCTTCTCTCGCGCAGCGGAGGCAGCGTCAGCGTAAAGGTATTCAGGCGGAAAAAGAGATCTTCGCGAAACTTCTTCTGCCCGATCAGATCGGCCAGATCCTGATTGGTTGAAGAGATGACCCGAACGTCCACTTTGATGTTCTTCGTTCCGCCGACTCTTTTGAACGTGCCGGATTCCAGAACCCTGAGCAGTTTGGCCTGAACGGACAAAGAGGAATCGCCGATTTCATCGAGCAGAATCGTTCCCTCGTGCGCCTCGTCGAAATAGCCTTTGCGCCCCTCGGTGCGGGCCCCGGTGAACGCGCCTTTCTCGTAGCCGAAAAGTTCGCTTTCAATCAGAGAATCGGGAATGGCGGCGCAGTTGACATCGACCAGCTGTTGGTTTTTGCGGCGGCTGGCCCGATGAATGGCGCGGGCCAGAATTTCCTTGCCGGTGCCGCTTTCCCCGATGATCAGCACGGAGATATCCGATTGGGCCGCCCGCCCGGCGCTCACCAGCGCTTTGCGAAAGGTCTCATCGACGCCGATCAGTTCATCAAAGGCGCTTTCGACCAAAGAGGCATCCACACCCGGTGGGGATTCTTCTTTGCCGCGCGGTGGAGCGGCTGGCAATTTTGGGGTTCCGGCCGTCATGGGTTCGGTTTTCTTTCCTGCATGTTTATTCGGTATACAAATTTCGCCCTGAATGTATATAAACCATACTCTCCTGTCAAACAGTTTTTCCCCGGCGCGGGTCAGCGCCCGCGCCCTATTGTTTTTTTTCACTGGTATGGTATTTGCTGTATTCAATCAAAAACCATTTGCAACAAAAGGAGATGGCTTATGGCAGAAATCGTCACATTTTCCAAAGAAGGCCCAACAGGCGTCATCACCGTAAACAATCCTCCCGTAAACGCGCTGTCGCAGGCGGTCCGCGCCGGCATCAAAGCGGGCATCGAGAAAGGCATCGCGGATGCCGATATTTCGGCCATGGTGATAATCTGCGAGGGCCGGACGTTTATCGCGGGAGCGGACATTCGGGAATTCGGCCGCCCGCCGATGGAGCCGCATCTGCCGGATGTCTGTCAGTTCATTGAAGATTCTCCAAAACCGGTGATCGCGGCCATTCACGGCACTGCCCTGGGCGGAGGCCTTGAAATTCCTCTTTCCTGTCATTTCCGCATCGCTCTTCCCACAGCGAAAGTCGGCCTTCCCGAAGTGAAGCTGGGGCTTTTGCCGGGTGCGGGCGGCACACAGCGGCTGCCCCGTGTGGCGGGCGCCCGGTCGGCGCTGGAAATGATCACCTCGGGCGCGCCGGTGGCGGCGGCCAGAGCCAAAGAAATGGGCATTCTTGATGAAATTGTCGAAGGCGATCTGAAAGCGGCGGCCCTCGCTTACGCGCAAAAGGTCGTTGACCAAAAGCTTCCCATCCGCAGAGTGAGCCAGTTGAAAGCTAACGTCGAGTCGCCGACGCTTTTTGAAGATTTTGCCAAAGCCAACGCCCGCAAGTTCCGCGGTTTTCTGGCGCCCCTGAAATGCATCGAAGCCGTGAAGATCGCCACCGAACTTCCTTTCCCGGAAGGCATGAAAAAGGAACGGGAAATCTTCATCGAACTCCACGACTCGGATCAGTCCAAAGCGCAGCGCCACGTTTTCTTTGCCGAGCGCGAAGTCGTCCGCATCCCCGGCCTGCCCGATGACCACCCCACCCGGGAAATCAGGTCCGTGGGCGTTCTGGGCGCGGGCACGATGGGCGGCGGCATCGCCATGTGCTTTGCCAATGCCGGAATTCCCGTGAAGCTGCTCGACATGAAGCAGGAATTTCTCGACCGCGGGCTTGCCGTCATCAAAAAGAACTATGCCAATACGGTCGCCAAAGGCTCCCTGAAGCAGGAGGTCATGGACAAACGCGTGTCGCTGATTCAGCCTACGCTGGCCTATGAAGACCTAAAAGATGTCGACCTCGTCATCGAAGCGGTCTTTGAAGACATGGCCATCAAGAAGGAAGTCTTCACGAAGCTGGACGCGGTGTGCAAAACGGGCGCGATTCTGGCCTCGAACACCTCCTACCTCAACATCGACGAAATCGCCTCCATCACAAAGAGGCCGCAGGATGTCATGGGCATGCACTTCTTCAGCCCGGCCAATGTGATGCGTCTTCTGGAAAACGTCCGCGGCGCGAAGACCTCACCCGAGGTTTACGCCACGGCCATGAAGGTCGGAAAAAAGATCGGCAAGGTGCCGGTCCTGGTCGGCGTCTGCGACGGATTCGTCGGAAACCGGATGCTGGCCAAGCGCACCCGCGAATGCGGCTTCATGCTGGAAGAAGGAGCGCTTCCCTGGCAGATCGACCGCGTCATTTATAATTTCGGCTTCCCGATGGGCCCCTACGCGATGGGCGACATGGCGGGCCTCGACATCGGCTGGCGAAACCGCAAGGCCAAGTTCGACTCGCTTTCGCCGCGCGAACAAAAGAACAACATCCTGGACAAAATCTGCGAAATGGGACGCTACGGGCAGAAAACGGGTTCGGGCTTCTACAAGTATGACGAGAAGCGCAACGCGACGCCCGATCCGATGATTGAAGAGCTGATCATCAACCACTCGAAGGAAGTCGGCATCGCGCGTCGGACCATCACGGATCAGGAAATCATCGAACGCGCGATTTACTCCATGATCAACGAAGGCGCGAAGATCCTGGAGGAAGGGATCGCCGCGCGGCCCCTGGACATCGATGTGGTCTGGCTCTACGGCTACGGCTTTCCGGTGTACCTGGGCGGCCCGATGTTTTACGCCGATACGATCGGACTCGGCAAGGTTTACGACGCAGTCCTGAAGTACCGGGATCTGGTGGGCGCCGAATACTGGACGCCCGCGCCATTGCTGGAAAAGCTGGCCAAAGAAGGAAAAGGATTTTACTCCAAATAAAATTGATGAACTCGTAAAAAGCAACCCACACCGTCACCCCGGCGAAGGCCGGTGTACATAACTCATTGTAATTACTGGATACTTTCCTTAGCCGGTATGACGAAAAGGGTGCAAAAAAGACTTTTTACCAGACCGTCAAAATTCGAAAGGGAAAATAGGGAGGGGACGATGAAGTATCAGGAGGTTTACGCGCGTTCGATTTTTGAGCCCGCCACCTTTTGGGGCAAAGCCGGGGAGGCCATTGAGTGGACGAAGAAGTGGGACAAAGTGCTGGACGACACCAACAAGCCCTTTTACCGTTGGTTTGCAGGCGGAGAGCTGAACACCTGCTACAACGCCCTGGATTACCATGTGGCA
>JAAZOZ010000342.1 GCA_012797505.1 Smithella sp.
AAGGCCGTTGGCTATGCGGTTGCTCTCGTCATCCAGGTCACGGTACGTGATATCCCGGTCGTAAAAGCGGATGGCGATCCTGTCCTGACAGCGGCGACCCTGTGTTTCCACCATTTCCCTGATGTTCGCAAACGCTCGATTCATGTTCGGCTCCTTGCTGGTTTAAAGCCTTTTTTGCGGGCTCTTTCGAATGATGTCTGCGGGATGACTCCTTCTGCCGCCTTCTATGGAATCCGCCGCCCTGCGCCGCTTCCTCTGCCGGTGACCGGATCATGAGCTGCCTGTCAGATTCTTCAAGTTCTCCTCCTGGTTGTCTCGGCTTCTATGGAAAATCAATGAGAAATATTTTTGAGCGTTTGGAGTATAGGCCAAGGCTGTTTTGCGTGTCAAGGCTTCAAGGCATATTTTTTGAAAAAGTTTTGTGCCGTCCTCCAGTCCGGGGGCTTTAAAAACGACGCCGGCAGGGCGCGGGATCGCCGGACCGGGCGAAAAAGAATCTTTATTTTTTCCAAAGCGAAATGTATAATCCGGCCAAATGTTCAGGAGGATTCAACATGGAAAGCCAAATACCCAAAGCAATTCAACTTCAATATCAACCGGTGGCGATTTTTTGGTCGGATGAAAAGCCGGAAGGCGCGATGCAGTTTTCCGAGGGCAAGTGGGGTTGCGTGATGTGGCTCGCCGTTTCCGCGGCCAAGGGCAGACCCGCCGTGGCGGATCGAAAAACGTTCGGCTGTGTCGGCGGCGGGGTGGGGCTGGGCTTCGGCAATCAGTATGTGAATTTTCCCGGCGGTATGGAGGGATTCTGCCGTTTTCTGTCGTCGGGCAATGCCTTGCGTCCCGGCGGCCCGGAGCTGGCCGAAAAGATCAAACCGTTCATGACCAAAGAGAGTCATGAAAATTTTCTGCAGGGCGAGCGCTATATCAAAAATCCGGAGCTGGCGGAAAAATTTGTTGAGGCCCTGCCGATGACGGATGTGCCGGCTGCCTACGTGGTTTTCCAGCCCTTGTCTTCGGTCGATCCGGCAACGGAAAAACCGCAGACGATCCTGCTTTTCGTTAATCCCGACCAGCTTTCCGCGCTGACGGTGCTGGCCAATTACGCGCGCGGCGACAATGAAAATGTCATCATGCCGTATGCCGCCGGCTGTCAGAATATCGGCATTTACCCTTACCGGGAGGCCAGGTCGGACAGACCCCGCGCGGTGGTGGGGCTGACCGATCTTTCGGCCCGCGTCAATGTGCGCAAGCAGCTGCGTGACGGCAACTTCATGACCTTTGCCGCGCCTTTTGCCCTGTTCGAAGAGATGGAGCGCAATATTCCCGGTTCGTTTCTGGAGCGGCACACCTGGCAGAGCCTGCTTCCGAAGGAGCCGTGAAGGAATAATTTTGAAGTAGCTTCTTTCTTTGAAATAGAGTAATTGCACATTTGAAAACTCATTTTAACAGGATGAAAGGAGTCCCGTATGAATTATCTGCTGCAGCCGAAGAAGTATCAGTCCCTGATGTCCGATGTAGGATCAAAGGCCATCATGGACAAAACCATCGCCTTCTTTGAGAAGATGGGCAAAACGCGCATTACGGAAGATTACAACAAGAAAGTCTGGTATCGCGAATTTATTGATTTTATCGGCAAGGAGCAGATCTTTGCCAAACTTCTCACCCCCAGCCGGTACGGGGGGGGCGATCCTGACTGCCGCTGGGACACGGCCCGCAACAGCGAGTATAGTGAACTTCTGGCCTTTTATGGTCTGGGCTACTGGTACTGTTTCCAGGTCAGTATCCTGGGACTTGGCCCCATCTGGATGAGCCCCAATGAAAAAGCCAAGCAAAAAGCGGCCGACCTGCTCAAAAAAGGGGCGATCTTCGCCTTCGGCCTGTCCGAAAAGACGCACGGCGCGGATATTTATTCTACGGAAACCAGCCTGACGCCCAAACCGGACGGAACCTGGGTGGCCAACGGGGAAAAATACTACATCGGCAACGGCAACGAGGCGGAAATGGTTTCCACGCTGGGCAAGGTGAAGGACGGCACGGACGATTATACTTTTTTTGTCACCAATTACCGCCACAAGGCCTATGAGCTGAAGAAGAACGTCATTTCCCATCAGGAATATGTTTCCAACTTCGCGCTTCATGATTATCCCATTACCGAAGACGATATTCTGTCGCGCGGGCCGCACGCCTGGGATTCCGCGCTCAACACCGTGAATATCGGCAAGTTCAACATCGGTCCGGCTTCCCTCGGCGTCGCCGAACACTGCTTTTATGAATCCATCACCCATGCCGCAAACCGCGTTCTTTACGGCATTCCCGTGACCGCCATGCCGCATGTGAAGAAGAATTTCATGGATGCCTGGCTGCGGATTGTGGGCATGAAGCTCTACCAGCGCCGGGCCACCGACTATTTCCGCAACGCCAACGCGCAGGATCGTCGCTACCTGCTGTACAATCCCACCAGCAAGATGAAGGTGACGCTTCAGGCCGAGGACGTGATTAATCTTCTGTGGGAAGTCATTGCCGCCAAAGGGTTTGAAAAGGACACCTATTTTTCCATCGGCGCCAGCGACATCCGGGGGCCCTCCAAGCTGGAGGGGACGGTTCACGTCAACGTGCAGTTGATTCGTAAATTCATGAAAAATTATTTCTTTAGCCCCGCCGCATATCCGCCGGTTGCGCCCGATTTCTCCCTCAAGGATGACATGTTCCTGTTCAACCAGGGACCGACCAAAGGCCTGGGGTCCGTTCAGTTCCATGACTACAAACCGGTTTTCGAAGCGAATCAGCAGCTTCCCAATGTGGCCATTTTCATCAAACAGATTGAGCTGTTCAGGGAATTGCTGGAGAAAGCCGGTCCGGACAAGGTCCAGGATATGGATCCGTTGTTTTCCCTGCCGCTGGGAGAGATGTTCTCCATCGTGGTTTACGGCCAATTGATTCTGGAGCAGGCCAAATTCGATCAGGTCGATCCCGATATCGTGAATCAGATTTTTGATTTCATGGTGCGCGATTTTGCCCGGTTCGCCCTGCAAATCTACGGCATGCACAACACGAAAGACGAACAGCGAGCCTACTGCAGGGAAATCATGCTGATCAAGGCTCAGGGAAACGACGCCCAGTATGAGCGGGTCTGGAAGGAATATGTTTATGCCTTAAACGGTGAATACGCGATGAATGAATAGGCGGGGATTTTCAGGAACAGCGCCTCGTTTTTAAGAAAGAAAGGGAGAGAGGGATGCTTCTCTCCCTTTTCTTGTTCAACAGGATTTTCATGGAAGAAAGACATGATTTTGACTCGTTTTGATTTGTATGTTCTATGGGGGACAATTTATCGAAAAACCTTTTGACGTTATGATCTTACAAAAACATTGCCTGCCTGCCGAAGGTATGATAGCGTCGCTGCCGTATGCCGTTTCCTGTCACGGGCGGCGGGAGCTTGACATGAAGATACGGGTTTTGGGTTGCCACGGTTCGCAGTTGCCGAATCACAATACGACCAGTTTTCTGCTGGGGAAAAACATCCTGATCGATGCAGGCGCCATTACGCAAGTGCTGACGCTTCGCCAGCAGCTTCTCATTGATTACATTTTGGTCACGCACGCCCACCTGGACCATGTGCGCGACATCATGTTTCTCGCGGACAATCTCTGTTACGCGAAGCGAAAGACCCCCCTGAGAATTTGCAGCAGTCGGGGGATTCTTGAAAGCATTCACCGCCATCTTTTCAACAACGTTATCTGGCCTGATTTTTCCAGAATCCCCAGCGCTAAAAATCCCCTGATCAAATTCGAGATTCTGTCTCCCGGCCGGCAAAAAACATTGGGCGATTGGCGGGTGCGGGCCATTCCTGTTCATCATACCGTGGAAACCATGGGGTTTTTGATGGAGTCGCAGGGGAAGGAGGCCCTTTTCCTCGGCGATACGGGGCCTACCGAAGACGTGTGGAAAGTTGCCGGGGCCGCAAAAGGCCTCCGGGCGATTTTTGTGGAAACGTCTCTGCCTGCCGGAATGCAAAGCCTTGCGGACAAAACGGGCCATCTCACGCCGCTGACGCTTGCGGCGGAGCTGAAGAAATTGAAGGGCGCCATACCCGATATTTACCTTTATCATATGAAGCCGAGGTATGCGGGAATCATTCACCGCGAAGTCGCTTCGATTCCGGAAAGAAAAATTCACGTCATCAAAGACGGTCAGGTCATTCATCTTTAATTTACCGGCAATTCCATGAATTCCTTGAATCCCGGCGCATATCTTTCCGGCCTGAATATCGACGTCATGCGTTTCGGTCTGGAGGCGATCACCGGGCTGCTGGAGCGGTTCGGCGCTCCCCAGAACGATTATTTCACCCTGCTGATCGGGGGCACCAACGGCAAAGGATCCACGGCCGCGATGACCGCTTCCATGCTCAGGGAGGCGGGCTTCAGGACCGGACTTTATACCTCTCCTCATCTGGTGGATGTCCGGGAGCGGATTGTGCTGGACGGCAAAAAAATTCCCGGGCGCGATCTGGGCCGTATTCTATCGGAAATTTCGGTCAAAGCCCCTGAGCCCGTCTCTTACTTTGAAGCGTTGACCGCGGCGGCGTTTATTTATTTTCAACGGGCGCGGGCGGATATTGCGGTGATGGAAGTCGGGCTTGGCGGCAGGCTCGATGCGACCAATGTCTGCCGTCCGCTGGCTTCGGTCATCACCAATATCGGACTCGAGCACACGGCTTATCTGGGCCGTACCCTGGCGGCGGTGGCCGGAGAAAAGGCCGGGATCATCAAACAGGGAGGAGTCTGCATTACCGGCGCCACGCAGAAGAGGGTGGCGGATCATCTGGCTTCCGTCTGCCGCCGGAAAAAAGCCCGGTTTTACCGTCTGGGGAAGGACTTTGAAGTGATCCGGCGAAGAGACGGGACGGTTGACTATTCCGGGATCAACCGGAAGATCAGCTCTCTTCGCATTGCGCTTTCCGGCGGGCATCAACTGGCCAATGCGGCGCTGGCGCTGGCCGCCCTGGAAGTTGCAGAAGAAAGCGGTTTGAAAATAAGGGATGCGGCAATCCGTGCCGGTTTGAGGAAAACACGCTGGGAGGCCCGCATGGAAATCCTTCACACCCGGCCGGTTTTCCTGCTGGACGGCGCGCATAATCCTTCCGGCGCCCGGGTTTTACGCCGTGCGCTGGAGGAAGATTTTTCCTTCCGGCGTTTGATTCTGATTTTTGCCGTCTTGTCGGATAAGGATTACCGGACCATGCTGCAAAAGATCGCGCCTCTGGCGTCCGTCGCGATTTTGCCGCCGCTTCCGACCGGGCGAGCCGTGCCCCCGGAGCAGCTCGCCGGTTTGATGAAAAAAATGGGCTTTCAAGCGGTTGTGGCGGGGACGGTTGATGAAGCGGTTTCTTTGGCGCTGGCGATGGCGGAAGAAGGGGATATGATCTGCGCTCTGGGCTCTCTGTATCTTGCGGGTGAGGTAAAACAGTCGTTTCATCAAATGAATTCTTGTGGTAAAGCCAGGCGCACTGAGAAAAGTGAAAAGCGATGAGTGAGAAGTGAAGAGGGTGTTTTTGTTGCTTGCATGTCATAAGACGGGATGATGAAGATTTTACCGGTTTTGCTGAAACGACATACGGTCATGATTCTGGGAGTGATTTTCGTCCTGGGGTTTGCCCGGAGCGGCGTTTGGGCCCAGGACGTGAAAGCGCCCGACGACGCGCCGGTGAAAATCGAGGCGGATACGCTGTCCTATGATCAGGAAAGGGACCTTTACGAAGCCGAGGGCAATGTAGTGATCACTTACGGCGACGGCGTCCTGACCGCCGCCAGCGCCTCCTATAACCGCAAAAACAATCTGGCAACCGCCCGGGGCAATGCCCTGCTCCGGATGGCCCAGGATTCGTTGCAGGGCGATAAAATCGTGGTCAACGTAGAAGATAAAACCGGCACGGCCTACAACTCCAAAGCCTTTTACGCGCGCAATCATTTTTACATCCGAGGCAGCAGAATCGAGAAAACGGGCGAGAACACTTATTTTATCGAAGAGCCGGTGGCTACGACCTGTGACGGAGACCGGCCGGACTGGGAAATTGCCGGACGTTCGATGAACGTGACGCTGGAAGGGTATGGATTGATGAAAGACGCCCGGTTGAGAGCGAGGCATTTGCCGATTTTCTATACGCCGCTCGTCGCTTTTCCCGCAAAGACCAAGCGACAGTCGGGATTTCTCTTCCCCTACCTCAGCCATTCGAAGGATAAAGACGGAATCGACATCGAGCTCCCCTTTTTCTGGGCGATTACCCCCCAGATGGATGCGACGTTCTTTTCGCGGTACATGGAAAAAAGAGGATTCAAAGAGGGTGTTGAGTTCCGGTATTTCGCCGGCAGCAAGTCTTTTGGGACCCTTTACGGCGATTTTATGGAGGACAACAGGCACGTCACGGAAACCGCCGCGGTCGGCAGCCAAAGCCGCGACTGGCAGGAGACGCACAGACGCTGGTCTTATTATTTGAATCATCAGACGAATTTTGATTCGCAGTTTTATGTGCGGACGGACTTGAGGCGGGTTTCCGATTCCTGGTATTTCAGGGATTTTAGCGCCCACAACTATTATCTGTCCAATTACTCCACGACGGAGCTGGACCCGTTTCGGAAAGTCCCTTTTCAGGGCAACGAGTCTCTGCCGTCCCTGGAATCGTCCGCCAGGGTATATAAAGGATGGAATAACTTCAGCCTGATGGCCCGCGTCAGTTTCACGGACGACTTTTCAGCCGTGAATAACGAGCGGACCCTGCAGCAGTATCCGGAAATCGTATTGACGGGCATCAAGCAGCGGTTTTTTTCAACCCCCCTGTATTACGAATTCGCGGGTAACTATGATTATTTTTACAGGGGCGAGGGACAGAAAGGGCATTATGTGGATATTGCGCCGACGATTTCCCTGCCTTTTAATATTTCCCGTTACGCGAAGATTACCCCTCAAATCACCGTGCGGGAGGTTTACTGGAACCGCGACGATGCGCAGGCCAATTCCGACGACAAAAGCGGCAACCGCAACGTGTATAATGCCGGCCTGAGCCTCAGCAGCCGGATTTCACGCGTGTTTGCGGTCAAAATTCAAAACTGGGACAAAATCAAACATGAAATCAAGCCTGAAATTTTCTATTCGTACATTCCCAGCGTGAACCAGGACAATCTTCCCGATTACATTCCCTGGGTGAACTCCTTCATGGCCAACTCCCTTTCTTCCAATATCGGCTATTCCAGTGTTTTAAAAGAACAAAATGCGGTGGCCTGGGCGCTGACCAACACGGTAACCGCAAGGACGCAGGACAAATCCGGGTCGCGCAGTTATATTGAATTGTTGCGTTTGAAGCTGTTTCAGGTTTACGACATCAACGAAGCCAAAAAAGACATGGCCGGTTCCACTGCGGAGCGGCGGCCGGTTTCGGATCTGGGGATCGAATTTGACCTGAAGCCGCATCCTTATGTTTCCTTTGCCGCGCGCAATAAATACAGTCCTTATGTCGGTTGGAAGGAGATGAATTACGATCTGGGGCTCAATGATTGGCGCGGAGACAATCTGACGGTAGGGTATCGCTATACGCTGGATTCTCTTGAGGAAATTAATATGGCCCTAAAACTCAACCTCACCCGGGGGTTCAGCGGGAATCTTATTTTGAGGCGGGATCAGTTTAATGACCGGACGGTGGAAAATACGGTCGGTCTGGCCTATTGGGCGCAGTGCTGGGGCGTGGGAGTGGACTACACCAAGACCTACGATGACGAAAGAATCATGCTGAAATTCTCTCTGGCGGGATTGGGCAGGTTTTAAACGCGACGACCGGTTGGTCAGGCGCGGCCATTTCCCTTGGGGGTTGGGAAGGGGGCAGTGCCGTGTTTCAGACTACGGCATAAGGAATTCAAACATTTTCCAAACATTTTCCTTGACAAAGAGCGTGGAATTGCATAGCTTCCACCTTTAAATTTTTAACCAGGTGACGGTTTATGACTAAAACATTTTCAGCAAAAGCAGGACAGGTCAAGCAGGATTGGTTCGTGGTTGACGCTTCCGGCAAGATATTGGGAAGGCTGGCCAGTGAAATCGCCCTGCGCCTTCGGGGCAAGCACAAAGCGATTTATACGCCGCATGTCGATACCGGCGATTTTATTGTAGTGGTCAATGCCGAGAAGATCGCGCTGACCGGCAAGAAGCTTACGGATAAGATTTACTATTCCTACTCCGGTTACCCGGGGGGGCTCAGAGAGACGGCGGCCGGGAAGATGCTTGCCGAGAAACCGGAAAATCTGATTCGAATGGCCGTGGCCGGGATGCTGCCGAAGAATCATCTTGGCAGAAAAATGCTAAAAAAACTGAAGGTTTACAGCGGAAATGCGCATCCGCATGAAGCCCAGTGTCCGCAAACCCTGACGGTTTGATGGTCCGGGCTGTTTCATGGATTAATTACTTTTGGGAGAGGTCATGACAGTACAACGTTTTTATGCAACCGGGAAAAGAAAGAGCGCCATTGCCCGCGTTTATATGAAATCGGGCAGCGGCAGCATTATGGTGAACAAAAGGAACTATGAAGAATATTTTACGCGTCCCAGCCTGAAAATGATCATTCGCCAGCCTCTGGAGATCACGGGGAAAAAGGACCAGTTCGACTTTTATGTCAATGTCAGCGGCGGAGGCGTGGCGGGTCAGGCCGGAGCGGTGAAGCACGGGATTTCCAAAGCGCTTCTGGAATGCGACGCCGAGTTGCGCCCCATTCTGAAAAAAGCGGGTTTTCTGACGCGAGACGCCCGCATCAAGGAGAGAAAGAAGTACGGCCAGCCGGGCGCCCGCAAAAGATTCCAATTCTCCAAACGTTAATTTTCCGGGGGGCCTTCAGGCTCCCCTTTTTTTTGGAGTTTTTTATGAAAACGAAAGCAGCGATATTCGGAGCCAGCGGCTACACGGGGCAGGAACTCATCCGGATTCTATCCGCACATCCGCAGGTGGAGCTGACGGCCGTCACTTCCCGGCGCTACGCCGGAATGAAGGTTTCGGACGTTTTTCCTTCCCTTTCCGGTTTGACTTTTCTCACATATGCCAACGCGGCGCCCCGGGAAATCGCAGAGCTTTGTGATGTCGTTTTTCTGGCGCTGCCGCACGGCGTGTCGATGGAGATCGCCCCCGTCTTCATCGAAGCGGGGAAGAAGGTAATCGATCTGTCCGCCGACTACCGCTTGCGGGACCGGGCAACCTATGAACAGTGGTATGCCAAACATTCCAGCGCCGGTCTCATCAAACAGGCGGTTTACGGGCTTCCGGAGCTTTACCGGGAAGCGGCTAAAACATCGCCGTTGATTGCCAATCCCGGCTGTTATCCGACCGGCATTATTCTGGGGCTCGCGCCCGCGCTTCAAAGCAAGCTTCTGGACGTCTCCACGATTATCGCCGATTCGGCTTCCGGCGTAAGCGGAGCGGGAAGGGATCCGGTGGTCGGATCGCTTTTCTGCGAAGTGGACGGCGGATTTAAAGCCTATAAGGTCGGGAAACACCGGCACACGCCGGAAATCGAGCAGGAGCTCCATCAACTGGCCGGGGAAAAATTCTTCATTTCCTTCACGCCGCATCTGCTGCCGGTCAAGCGGGGCATTTTGAGCACGATGTACGCGACGCTGAAAAAAAAGACGACGGAGGCTAAGCTGCGGGATCTGTATGCGTCCTTCTACGCCGGTGAAAAATTCGTCCGGATCTGTCCCGCGGGCGTCTATCCCAACATTTCCTCCGTTTGCGGATCCAATTTCTGCGACATCGGTTTGACCGTTGATTTGCGGACGGGCCGGGTGATTATTATTTCCGCCATCGACAATCTCATCAAGGGCGCCGCCGGCCAGGCCGTGCAGAATATGAATCTGGTCTGCGGACTGCCCGAAGACAGCGGTCTCGGGACGCCCCCGCTGTATCCCTGACGAAGGTAAGAAAATGGCCCAGAAAATCTATAATACGAAGACAAGAAAAAAGGAAATCTTTCAACCGGTTCGGGAAGGCGCGGTCGGAATGTACGTTTGCGGCATTACGGCGTATGATGTCTGCCACATCGGCCACGCCCGCGCGGCGGTTGTGTTTGATGTCGTCTTCCGCCATCTGAAAGCGCGCGGCTACGACGTGACGTATGTGAAAAATTTCACCGACATTGACGATAAAATCATTGATCGGGCGAATCGGGAAGGCGTCGGCATTGCCGAGATCGCCGAGCGCTATATTGCGCTGCACGATGAAGATATGGCCTCCCTCAACGTCCTGACGCCGACGGTCACGCCGAGAGCCACGGGGCACATGGAGGATATGATCGATCTGATCCGGGCTCTCGAGGAAAAAGGAATTGCCTACGCGGTGGACGGAGACGTGTTTTTTGCGGTTGCCAAATTTCCCGCCTACGGCGGATTGTCCGGACGAAACCCGGATGAAATGATGGCCGGCGCCCGCGTGGACGTCAACGACAAGAAAAAAAACCCGCTGGATTTCGTGCTCTGGAAGAAAAGCAAGGAAGGCGAGCCTTCCTGGGACAGTCCGTGGGGAATGGGCAGACCGGGATGGCATATCGAATGTTCGGCGATGAGCCGCCGATATCTGGGCGAGCCCTTTGACATTCACGGCGGCGGCGAAGACCTGATTTTCCCGCATCACGAAAATGAAATCGCCCAATCCCAGGCGGCGACCGGAAAGCCTCCGGTCCGTTACTGGATGCACAACGGTTTCGTGAAAATCAACGCGGAAAAAATGTCCAAATCCCTGGGAAACATCTTCCCGATCCGGGAGATCGTCCGGCAATTCCATCCGGAAGTTCTGCGTCTGTTCATGCTGCAGAGCCATTACCGAAGTCCGGTGGATTATTCGGACGTCTCTTTACGGGAAGCACGGACCGCGCTGATCCGCTGTTATACCGCCCTTCGTTTGATGAAGGATGCGCAGGCGGCGGATGTTCATCTGGGCGGGGTCAAAACCGACTCCGACGGCGGGAAATACGCTGCCAGATTGAGAGCCTCCGTGGAAAAATTCGACTTGGCCCTGGACGACGATTTTAACACGGCGCAGGCGCTGGGTTTTGTGTTTGACGCCGCCCGGCTCGTCAACCAGGTCATGACGGTGGAAAAAAAGATGCCTCCAGCCGACAAACAGGCCATCCTGGAGACCGCCCGGGAGGCCTTCCGTCATTTTGGCGATGCGCTGGGTGTGTTTCAGTCCGACCCGGATCTCTTTTTCTCGAAGGACCGCGACATCGAAGCCGAAAAACGCGGAATGGATATTCATCGGGTAGAGGCGCTGATTGCCGAGCGGCAAAAAGCCCGCGACGCTAAAGATTGGGGCCGCGCAGATGAAATTCGCCGGGAGCTGGCTTTGCAGAGCATTGCCTTGAAGGATGAAGCGGGCCGGACCACCTGGATCATCGATTAGAAGCCCGGCCGGCCGATTCGCTTTTGCGCGGTTTCTGAAGATTCTCCGTTATTTTCTTTTACGGCTTGCCGAAATAGATGGAAAAGAAAAAAAAGATTGGTATATACTTGAAGCTATAGAAGTCATTCTCTTGGCGTGTGGTAAAATCATCGACGGGCAGTGAGGCAGAGCATGAAAAATATTTCCGGTAAGTGGCCAATATTGGCCGTAATCCTCTTCGGGCTTTTCGTCGTTTTCGGGCCGTATTCCGACAGCAAGGTTTCCGCGCGGGACAAAAATATTTACAAGGAGATTAAAACCTTCAATGAAGTCCTGGATATGGTGCAGAAAAACTACGTGGAAGAAATCGATTCTTCGGTTCTGATTCAGGGCGCGATCAACGGCATGATCAAGTCTCTCGATCCGCACAGCTCGTTTATGACGCCTGAGCTTTACAAGGAGCTGGAAGTGGAAACGCAGGGGCGTTTCGGCGGAATCGGCATTGAAATTACCATCCTGAAGGACGTGCTGACGGTAGTGTCCCCCATCGAGGACACACCGGCGTTCAAGGCGGGCGTGAAACCCGGCGATTCGATCGTCAAGATTGACGGTAAATCCACAAAAGACATTACGATTATGGAGGCCGTGAAGAAGCTGCGCGGTCCGAAAGACACCAAGGTGACCATAACGATTCTGCGGGAGAATATGGCCCAGCCGAGGGACATCACGCTGACCCGCGCCGTGATTCAGGTAAAAAGCGTCAGGGCAAAGGCTTTTGATGACCATATCGGCTACATTCGGATTGCCTCCTTCCATGAACGAACCGCCGATGACCTGCGCAAAGCGCTTACCGACGTGGCCGAAAAAACCAAGCCCATGAAGGGCCTGGTGCTGGATCTGCGCAACGATCCGGGCGGACTGCTGACCCAGGCCATAGAAGTGTCCGACATGTTTCTGAAGTCGGGCGTGATTGTGTCCACCCGCGGCCGGACGAAAAAGATGGAAACCAAAGCCACGGCGCGCGACAGCGGCGACAAGGAAGTCAACGCGCCCATTGTCGTCCTGGTGAATGAAGGCACGGCCAGCGCGGCGGAGATTGTGGCGGGCGCCCTGCAGGACAACGGCCGGGCGCTGATTGTGGGGACGCAAACCTTCGGAAAAGCGTCCGTGCAGACCGTGATTCCCCTGGAGGACGGCTCCGCCTTGAAATTGACGACGGCCCGATACTATACGCCCAATGGCCGGTCCATTCAGGCCGAAGGCATCAAGCCGGACATTATCGTCAAGCCGGTGCGGCCCTCGGAGGAACCGGAGTCTCTCATGGGGGAAAGGCTTCGGGAAAAGGATCTCAAGGGGCACATCAAGCCGGCCAAAGAAGAGGGGGCGCATCCCGATGAAAATAAAAACGGAGATTCCAGGGAAACGACGGATCTGGTGAAGGATAATCAGCTCAAGGCGGCGATTGATATTTTAAAAAGCTGGGATATCATGAAGAAAAATCTGGCCAAATAAGGTCGCTGGTTCCGGGAGTCCAATACTGACGGCCATGAAAAAGAAAAAGATCCAGAAGACGACAACCGTCCTGATTACGCTGATCGTCCTTGCCGTTGCCGCCATTGCCGCCATTGTCCTGTGGGATCGTGAAGAGACGACGGGCGTCAAACCGCCGCATTTTTCGAAAGAACAGGCGGAGGGGTTGCGGGAGGCGGCGAAGGCGCAGCGCCACAAAACGGAAGACGGCGCGCAGCTTGCCAGGATCGCGCCGCCCCGATCGGCGGCAAGGCAGGTGGCGATTGTCATCGACGACATCGGCTATGACATGAAGCCGGTGCGCGAACTGCTGGCCATCAATGAGAATATCACGTTTGCCGTTCTGCCGCTCCTTGCCCATTCGCGCGAGGCGGCGGAAACGCTTCACCGGGCCCATCGTGAAATCCTTCTCCATTTGCCCATGGAGCCTCTTTCGTATCCGAAGGAAAAACCGGGCCGCGGCGCTCTTTTTACGGATATGAACGATGAAGAGATCCTCTTTCAGCTTCAGAGAAACGTGGACTCCGTGCCGTATGCCTCCGGCGTCAACAACCATATGGGGTCCAAATTCATGGCGGACGAGGAAAAGCTGACGCTGGTTTTTCGCGAGCTTAAAAAGAAAAATTTGTTTTTTATCGATTCCCGGACCACCCGGGATTCAAAGACGGAAGCGGCGGCGCACAAAGCCCGTCTGACGGTGATGTCCAGAAAAATCTTTCTGGACAATGAACGCGACACTTCCAAAATTTATCAGATTCTTATGGAGGCCGCCCGATCATCGGACGGAAATTCACCGCTCATCGTGATCGGTCATCCCTATCCTGAAACCATTCAGGCCGTCCGGGAGGCCGGCAAGGTGTGCCGGGAACAGGGAATCACGATTGTTCCGGTATCGGCATTGCTTGGAAAGCAAGGGGCCTCCTGAAAAACGGTGTTCCCGAAAACCGGAAGCGAAGGCAAGCGTCTCCTATGCAAAAAAAGCACGTTTTTTTCCTGATCTGCGGATTTCTTTTTGCCGCGATTCTTGCCGGCTGCGCTTCTTTTCCCGCAAGCCGGCCGCCGGCGGATGCCCCGGTTCCGGATCCGTATTCCAAAGAGGCCGCCTGCCACTATTCGCTGGCCGTGCTGTCAAGGCTGGACGGAAATCTGGACGAAGCGATCGATCAAATGAAACGCGCGCTTTCCTTTTCTCCCGATTCGTCTTATTTGACCACCGAGCTGGTTTCGCTCTACGTCGAAAACAATGATGTCGATCCGGCCCTGTCTCTCGGAGAGTCCGCCCTCGCGAAAGATCCAGGCAATATCGAACTCCGGTCCATTCTGGGCGGCCTGTATTTCAATCTGCGCGAATATGACAAAGCCGTCCGGGCGTATCAGACCGTCACGGAAATGGATCCGGAAAATGCGGTCGCCTATCTTTATCTGGCGACGATTTACAGCCAGGAGAAGAAATATGACCAGGCCGAGAAGGCTTATCAAAAATTGCTTGCGCTGGATCCCGATCATATCATCGGGATGTTTTATTACGCAAAAACACTGACGCAGATGAATCGGACGGAGGATGCGGAAAAGCTCTATCGGAAGATTATTGCGCAGCGACCGTCCTTTGAAGCGGCCTGGACGGGCCTTGCCGCTCTTTATGAAAATCAAAACAAGCATGAAGAAGCCATTGTCGTTTACCGGCGCTATCTGGAGATGAATCCCGCCCGGATCGGCATTCGTGTGAAGATCGCGGAGCTGCTGATGAAAACCGACCGGGAGGAAGCGGCGGAAAAAGAACTGCGGGAGGTGCTGAAAATCAGTCCCGAAAACCGGGAAGTGCAAATGGCCCTGGGGCTTTTATATTACGATATCCGCCGGTATGACCAGGCGGCCGCTCAGTTCTCGCTGCTTTTGGAGACAACACCCGCCGATGACAAACTGCGGTATCTTCTGGCCAGTGTCCTGGAGCAAAAAGGCGATCTGCAAAAAGCGCTGACCGAATATCAGAAGATCTCCCCGAAGTTTGAATTATATGCCAATGCCCAGATTCAGGCGGCCAAACTGATCAAGCAGGACGGAGATTTCACGGGCGCGATCGCGGTGGTCCGCCGGGCCATCGTCCAAAGAAAAGATCAGGCCATATTATATCTGTATTTATCCTCGCTGTATGAAGAGCAAAAAGACATGGCCGCGGCCGAAAAGACGGTTCGGGAAGGCACCGGACTTTTCCCCGGCAACACGGACCTGCATTATCTTCTGGGGGCGCTCCTGGAAAAAACGGGCCGTTTCGAGGAAAGCATTCAATCCATGAAACAGGTGCTGGCGCTTGATCCGCAAAATGCGGACGCCCTCAACTTTATCGGGTACAGCTATGCCGACCGCGGGATGCGCCTGGACGAAGCCGAACAAATGATTGTTCAGGCGCTGAAGATCAAACCGGACAACGGCTATATTCTGGACTCGCTGGGCTGGGTGTATTTCAAAAAAAACGACTACGAAAGCGCCCTGAAATACCTGAAGAAAGCCCTGGGGTTCCTGCCGGAAGATCCCAGCGTCATGGAGCACCTGGGAGACACGTATCTCAAAATCGGCCGTCGGGAAGAGGCGCTGGAATGGTATCGAAAGGCCATCAAAGTGGATCCTGGCAACAGCCGCCTGAAGGACAAGATAGACCTTCTGAAACCTTGATGAGCGCTGCTTTCCGCATCAAATACATTCGGGATGTTTTGCATGTTTTACGACTTTGCTTCCGGCAAAAGGATGACGGGCATTTTGCTCCTGTCGCTTCTGGCTTGCGGATGCGCCGGCGGGGCCGTTACGGAATCCGGACGCCATCCGGATCCCGCGGCGATGCTCCGCCCTGCCCTTCGCGAAACGCACAGGATCGTCGCTACGGCGCGGATGGATCTGTCCACGGTTCAGGGGCATTATCCCCTCCGGGCTGCTCTGATTCTACAGAGGCCCTCCTATCTTCGCCTGGAAATGCTGCCGGTCATCGGCACGCCCGATTTTTTCCTGAGCGCGACGCCCCGGGAGATGAGAATATGGATCCCGTCGCAGGGTGAATTTTATGTCGGGCAGCCCTCCGCTGAAAATATGTCCCGCTTTTTACCCTGGACATTGAATCTTGAAGACCTGGTCATGATTCTTTCCGGCTCCTTTCCACCGCTCGACGGGGCCCATTGGTCTTACGGGGATTCCGCGGAAGGCGGGGCCCTGCGCGTGGATATGAAAACGGTTTCGGGACCTTCGCAAACGATCTGGATGGAGAACAGCGGAAGATTGACAAGGTTTGTCCGGTATGGTTCGGACGGAAGGGAAGTGTATTCGGTGCGGTATGAGGATTATACGCCGGGGCTCTTCCTGGCCCGAAAGATCCTCATTCAACGGGCGGACAACACCCTGTCCGCCTTCGTGGAATATTCCGATGTGAACATTGAAGAAACGGCCGATTTTTCGGTGTTTGCGCTGCCGGCCCCGGACGGAGCGAAGATCCTTCGTTTGGATTGAAACTGCAGCGGCGGATCAAGCGGGCCGGATAGAAGACAAAGCAAGATTTTTTCTATTTGATTTCCTGAAGTTTGGAGCGCGCAATCCTCGCCTGGCTTGTGTTGGGATAGTCCCTGATGACCTGTTGCAAAAGAAGTTTGGCGCTGACCTTGTCGCCCAGGTTTTGAAAGCAGAGGCCCTGCTTTAAAAGCGCGTAGGGTACTTTGTTGCTGCTGGGGAATTTTTTGGTTACTTTTTCATATTCCAGAATGGCTTTTTCGTAGTTTTTTTCAAAAAAATAGCACTCGCCAATCCAGAACTGAGCGTTGTCGGAATATTCGCCGGTCGGGTAGGCCGTCAGGAAGTCCTGAAAAGCCTCCCTGGCCTTCGTGTAATGGCCGTTCTTAAAAGTCTGGTAGGCTGCCGCATAGACCGCGGCTTTGCCCTGCTTTCCCTGGTCTTTGCCTGAAGCGGCGCTGTCGGCTGCGCCTGCCGCGTCTTTTTTGCCGATTTCCAGAAAGTTTTCAATGAAATTGATCTTCACCAGCAGGTGGTCGATCTTTTCCTGCATTTCCGCGTCTTTTTTGGGATCCCGGCTGGTTTCCTTCTTCAGGGTCTCAACCTGGCCGCGCAGTTGCTGCACCTGGTCGCGCAGGTCCGAGAAATTGGCGTTGGTGTTGGCGTTTGTCTTGCGCAGAGAGGACAGGTCTTCGGCGTTTTTCGCCTGCGCTTTTTGCAGGGCGGATACCCGGTCATCCAACCGGGTGTCCGCCGCGGCGAATTTTGCTTCCATCTGCTGGTTCAGCTCCGTGCGCAGTTCCTTTAAATCAGAGGAGGTCGCGCACGCGGCAAGGGAGAAGGCCATCGCCGGCAGTATAAGATGCCAAAAGCGTTTCAAAAATGTCTCCTGTGGCAGCCCCTGGCTATTTTAAAAGAAACTGCGCCCGTCTGTTCTGCGCCCAGGCTTCTTCGGTGCTGCGGTTGTCCAGCGGACGCTCCTTGCCGTAGCTGATGGTTTCAATCCGGGAAGCGTCAATGCCGAGGTTGACCAGGTACTGCTTGGCTTCCTGCGCGCGTCTTTCTCCCAGGGCCATGTTATATTCGGCCGTTCCTCTTTCATCGCAGTGCCCCTCCACGACGATCTTCGCGGAGCTGTTTTTGGTGAAGATTTCAGCGTTGGCTTTCAGGATTTCGCGCGCGTCGGGGCGAATGGCGGATTTGTCGTAGTCGAAGTAAATATTCTGCAGGCTCAGTTCCACCAGCGCTTCCGCGTTCTTCTTGGCCCAGGCCGCGCGGGCGGCTTCTCTTCTGGCGGCTTCATCTTTGGCGGCCTGTTCTTTCAGGGCGGCTTCCCTGTCCGCGGCTTCTTTCGCTTTCCTGGCGGCTTCATCATCGGCCGTTACGGCTGCCGGAGCCGCTTCCTGAGCGGCCGCCACCTTCTGTTCCTGAATCGCTTCATCCTTGACCACAGCCTTTTTTTCCGCACAACCGCTGAATATGGTTAAACTGAAAGCAAGAATCAGAAATAATCCGATGACCGTCAAATGTTTCTTCATGATGTTCTCCTTTCGTTATTTTGTAATGTCTTTTGGATTCGCCGGGATTAAAACATAACTTGCCGTCTCACGTCAATAAAAATTATGGAAAATTACTTTTGTTCGGATCTGGGGGACCATGCCGGCATGACCAGGAAGTCCCCGCTTTCCTTCAGAATACGGAAGTTCATTCCATTCGCGTTCATGATGCAAATCCGGCTTCTGGCGTTTTGCCGGGAATGGAATACAATCTGCCTGCCGGAAGGAGACCAGGAAGGATATTCGTTGTCCGCGTCATCAAAGGTCAGCTGAATCAGATTGTTGCCTTCATCATCCACGGAGAAAATCTGATACTTCCTGTTGATCAGTCCTTCATAGGCGATTCTTCCTCCGCGGGGAGACCAGGAGGGAGAGGTGTTGTAGTTGCCTTCGAAGGTGATCCGTTTCACGTTGTTTCCGTCCGCTTCCATGACGAAGATTTGCGGTGAGCCGGAGCGGTTGGATACAAAAGCGATTTTCCTTCCGTCCGGCGACCAGGCGGGAGAAACATCAATGGAAAAACTGTGCGTCAGCTGCCGGAGGTTCATCGTTTCAATGTCCAGGACGTAAATTTCTTCATTGCCGTCCTTGCTCAGCGTCAGCAATATTTTTTTGCTGTCCGGCGAGAAGGAACCGCACAGATTGAGGCCTGAAAAAGAAGCAAGAATTTTTTCCTTTCCGGTTTTCAGGTGGCGCAGAAAAACCATGGGCCGGCCGTTCTTATACGAGGTATAGGCAAAATACCGGCCATCCGGCGACCAGCGGGGCGCCGCGACAATGCTGTGGTCGTTCGTCAGATTTTTCACATCGGAGGCGTCATAGTTCATGGTGAAAATGTCGGAGCTTGACTTTTTTTTGATCACAAAGGCGATTTTGGTGTGAAAATCCCCCGGATCACCGGTCAAGGCCAGAAGGATGTCCGAGGCGATGGAGAGCGCTACGGACTGCAAATCGTCGGTTATGCCTGAATATTTCTTTTCGAAAAGCATCTGACCGCGCGTGACGTCATACAGCCGGCTTTCCGCGAACACGTCCTTTCCCCTGACCGTCAGGTTGCCCCGCAGCAAAAAATCGGCGCCGATGACCGACCAGTCGGAAAAGCGAATGATTTCCGGCGATCCCGGCTCAACGCCTTCCAGAAAGCTTTTTTTATCCAGGACGCGAAAGATTCCCGTCAGGTCGAGATAGCGCCGGACGCTGTCGGAAAGATCGACAGATTCTTTCGAAGGGTCGCCTGTTTTGATCTGGAAATCGCAAATGGCAACGGGAAATTGCTGAAATCCAGGCGCGTCGATGTCGATATAAACCTTGTCCGCTGCCGCGCCGGCGGCGTTGAAAATCCATGCCAAAACAAGAAGCGTTCCTACGGCCAGGCGATATTTTCTATCCATGAACAGGGTCCTTTACGACGGATGCGTCAGCGCAGTTCCGCGGAATGGAAACGAATGCCGATTTCAACCGTGCGGCCGGATGTCCATCCCCCAAGCGGCGGGAAGGGGGTTGATTTTTTAACCGCACGGAGAGCGGATTCATCAAAGTAGCTGTTGCCCGAGCGTTTTTCAAAGCCGATATGCTCCACCGCGCCGCTTTTTGCAATTCGCACTTCAATCACGGCTTCCACGTTGTTTTTGGGCATCAGAGCGGCGGGAAGCGACCAGTTTCTTTTTACTTTGGACCAGACATGACGGCTGTATTCGTTCAGTTGTGATGAATTGGCCGCAGCGGCTATGGGGGAGGTTGAAGCCGCCGGTGAATCTTTGCTTTGCCCTGCGGCCGTTTCCTTCTGCTCTAGAGCGCGAATCGCTTTTTCTATGTCCGGTTTGCCGCTGTCGTCTTTTTTCATGACGAACGAAGACGGCGAGGCTCCGATGTCGCGCTTGAGAATGACGGGGCCGGTCGAAGCCCCTGATTGAAGAAGATCCTTTGGCTTCGGGACATCCTCTTTACTGGATTCAAGGACGTCGGGTCCGACCAGCGCCACGGAATAAGGCGCTCCGAAAGTCAGCTGCTTTGACGAGCCGGGCACGGTTGCGAAAACGGCGGCGATGACCATCAGGTGCAGAAACAGAGAGGCCAGAAACATATTGCCGGCGCCGCTGTTTTTGCCGAAAACCCTTTTGCCGGTCATCCGGGACATCATTTTGAATCCCCGGGAGGCTCGGTGATCATACCGAGTTTATCGACGCCGGCTTTGCGTATTTCAGACATGACTTCCACCACGAAGCCGTAAGGAACGTTTTTGTCGGCGCGCAGAAAGACTTCCCGGTCAACGCGCCCGGCAAAAATGGCCGCCAGCTTTGCGTTCAGATCCTGAACCGGCAGCCTGGTTTTGTTGAGGAAAATTTCCCGGTTCTCATTGATGCTCAGGATCAGCTTTTCTTCGGCAAGGTCGATGCTTTTTGATTTAACGCGGGGCAGATTGACATCAATGCCCATGGAAAGCATCGGCGCGGTTACCATGAAAATGATCAGCAGCACCAGCATCACGTCAACGAGCGGCGTGACGTTGATTTCCGCCATGGATTTCTTTTCAGATTCTCTTCTGCGCGCCTGCCGCATTCTGTTTCACCCGATATCGTTTATTTACGGATCAGATAACGTTCGACAATGTTTAGAAATTCATCCGCGAAATTATCCATTTCCTGGACCATCGTTCTGGATTTGTTCAGAAAGTAGTTGTAGAAAATAACAGCGGGAATGGCCGCGGCCAGTCCTGCAGCCGTTGCGATCAGAGCTTCCGAGATGCCGGGGGCGACAACGGCCAGCGTTGCCGAACCTCTCGCGCCGATGGATTTGAAGGTTTCCATGATTCCCCAGACGGTTCCGAACAATCCGATGAAGGGGCTGGCCGAACCGGTTGTGGCCAGAAATCCCAGCGCGGACTCCAACTTGGTCATTTCGGTGCTGGAGGCGCGGTTGAGGGCGCGCTCCACATTGTCCAAAGAGGACAGGCTGATTTCCTCGGGCCGCGCCGAATCCCGGGAGAGCCGGTTCGCTTTGGTCATTTCCGCGTAGCCGGCGCGGAAAACTTCAGCCGTGGTGGAGAAGGGATACTTCCTGGAGGTCGGAAGAAGATCGGAAAGTTTCGTGCTCTTCTGATAATCGGAATCGAAGGCCTCATTTTCCTGACGGATTCTGCGATAGGTTCGGAATTTTATGAAAATAATCGTCCAGGAAATGATGGAGAAAACCAGCAGGATCAGCAACACAAATTTAACCATCAACCCTGCGTCTAGAATCATGCCCAGCAGAGAACCGTGAAAATTACTTTCCATGTCTAAATCTCCAGAATCATTTGCTATCTTGCCTCATCGATTTGTCTGTGTTTGCAGGGTAACCTAAAGGAAAAAAAAAGGCTTGTCAATATATCTTTTTCCTGCGGCTAAAGTGTTTCGGGGGAAAAGGCGATGACATCATCAATCGTTGCCGTATCGGCCAGAATCATGATCATCCGGTCCAGACCCAGCGCGATGCCGGCGCAGGGCGGCAGGTTTTCCAGAGACGCAAGAAACGGCTCCGGCATGGCGTAGTGGACCTGATGCCTGGCCGCCTGCGCCTTCAGGGCTTCTTCAAAGCGCCGTCTCTGCTCCCGGGCGTCGGTCAATTCCGAAAAGCCGTTGGCGATTTCCATGCCGCCGATGTAAAGCTCAAACCGCTCCGCGACGGCCGGATCATCTTTTTTGATTTTGGCCAGGGAGGCCATTTGCGCCGGATAATCAAAAAGAAACGTTGGAAGGTCATTGCCGAGGTTCGGTTCGACATGCTCGACCAATACCTCGTCAAAGCGGTCGCCGGCCAGCGCGTTCGGCAGGCTGACGGGCGCATATCGGGAAAAAGCATCCGCCACGGTGATTCTTTCCCATGGCGGCGAAAGGCGGATAGTTTTATTCTGCCAGACGATCTTTCCGGAACGGCCCATCTGCCGGCAGGCGGAAATGAGAAGATCTTCGCACTGGTCCATGAGTTTCCGGTAGTCGCAGTGCAGAGCGTACCACTCGAGCATCGAAAACTCCGGCAGGTGCCGGTTGCCTCTTTCTCCGGCCCGGAAGCATTTGCAAAACTGGAAGATTCGGGGGTAACCGGCGGCCAGAAGTCTTTTCATGCAAATCTCGGGGGAGGTCTGCAAAAACCAGTTTCCGGAAGGAAGGGGTTCAATATGCTCTTCCGGCGCGGGCGCGGGGATGCGCAGGGGGGTTTCGACTTCCAGAAAACCTTGTTGAATAAAGAAGCGGCGAAGATGTTCGGTAAATCCGGCGCGCAGTTGCAGAGCCTGCGCCTTGCGCGCCAGATAGAAACAATCGTCCTTTGGGAGTGTGCTCATGGTTATGCAGCTTTTCAAAATGTTTCAGAGGCAAGGCGCGTGAAGCATGAGGAGGGATGCGTATTTTTGTATGCGTTGCAACGACGAAAGCTGAAACGCAACGCAGCATATGAGCATTTTGGAAAGTTGCTTGCGCTAGCCTTTGACCCGCGTCAGATATTCTCCCGTTCGCGTGTCGATGCGGATTTTTTCGCCTTCGCTGATGAACGTCGGCACCAGAATGGTGTATCCGGTCTGCACCTTGACGGGTTTGGTCGCGCCGGACACCGTATCTCCCTTGGCCCACGGTTCGGCTTCGGTCACGACCAGTTCGACAAAATTGGGCAGGCTGATGCCGATGGGACGGTCTTCAAAGAGAAGGATTTCCGCTTCAATGTTGTCGAGCAGGAAGTTTACGGCGTCCCCGACCTGTTCCTGGGTCAGATAGACCTGCTCGAAGGTTTCATTGTCCATGAAGCAGAATTTGTCCCCTTCCTTGTACAGGTATTGCATTTTCTTTTCGCGCAGGTCGGCGGGCTCGAAAACATCGACGGAGCGGAAGGTCCGTTCAAACTGGCTTCCGGTGAGCATGTTTTTTAATTTGCAGCGGTAAAGCGCCTGTCCTTTCCCTGGTTTGACAAAGTTAAACTCGGTGATCACGTAGGGATCGTTGTCGATTTTCAGGCGCAGTCCTTTTCTCAAATCACTGGCGGTGTACATAAAAAGTCTTTCTCCTTCGTTGGCGGCTCTGAAGCGATATCCTCGCGCTCTTCCTAATCCAATTATTCAAAATTGTCAAAAAAATCTTGATGTTTTCGCAAGGCATTTTGGATGGGCCGCGACAGGGGCCAAAGGGGGACTTTCCCCTCCCGCCCGGGCAGATCGGCCACGTATTGCGGAAGCGCCAGACCCGAGCAGCTTCGATGAAGCTTTTCCATGAGATTCAGGCCCTTCCTGGCGTCCGTGCGGAAATGATTGCAGCCCCGCGCGGGTTCGCAGTGGAAAAGATAATAAGGGCGAACCGATATTTTCTGCAATCCGTTCAGCAGACTTTGCATAACCTTCGGCGAGTCGTTGACGCCCTGGAGCAGAACCGACTGGTTGGAAACCGGAATTCCCGCTTCCTGGATCATGTTGCACGCCCGCTGGGCGTCTTTGGTGATTTCCGCAGGATGATTGAACTGGGTATTGAACCATAACGGCCGGTGCCGCTTCAGAATCCGGCAGAGATTTCCCGTGATTCTCATCGGCAGGACCACGGGGGCGCGGCTGCCGATGCGCAGCACTTCGATGTGCGGTATGGACGCAAACGATGACAGGATCCATTCCAGGGAGGCATCGTCAAACATCAGCGGGTCCCCTCCGGAGAGGATGACTTCACGAATCTGCGGCGATTCCGATACAAAGCGGACCATTGGCGCCAGGCGGTTTTTTAAGGGACCGGCTTCAGGGACGCTCCAGAAACGTTTGCGGTTGCAATGCCGGCAGTAGGTGGCGCAACGGTGTGTGACGATGGCCAGCACGCGGTCCGGATAGCGCTGAATCAGGTTCGGCGCAGGCATGGAGCGGTCTTCGCCGAGCGGGTCGTCCCTAAGGCCCGCGGAGAAGGACAGCTCTCT
>JAAZOZ010000343.1 GCA_012797505.1 Smithella sp.
GCCCGGATATCGTTCTGAAAAACCTATTCTTTTCCGAACCCAAAGGTTCCGTGCAGAAGCCTGACGTGATGGATATTGATCCCCGTCAGATTGAACGGGGCAGGGATTTTATGAAAGAAAACGCAGCTGTTTTGTCCGCCGTGGAACAGCGCTTCGGCGCGTCGCCGAGGATCATCACCGCGATTCTCATCATCGAGTCACGGCTGGGGACCTATCCCATGCCGTATAATGTGGTCAACGCTTACGCCAACCTGGCCTTTGTGCTGGATCCGGCCTACTGGAAAGAAATCCAGAACCGCTATGCGGACGCCTATCCGCAGATTCGGGATGACGCGACGTCCGCCCGGGCGAAAAGAAAAGCGAAGTGGGCGGTGCGGGAGCTTTATCATCTGTCCCGGATCGCCGATCACCTGGAGATCGATCCGTTGAGCATTTCCGGGTCTTTTGCCGGCGCGATGGGCCCGGCGCAGTTTATTCCCTCGTCTTTCTGGATTTTCGGAATGGACGGCGACGGAGACGGCCTGGCTGATCCCTCGAACATGACGGATGCCAAATTCAGCATGGGGCATTATCTCAGAAAATTCGGATGGAAAGAGGAAACTTCCGTTGAACAAAAACGCAGGGCGATCTGGCACTACAATCGCAGCCGCGTGTATGTAAATACGGTGATGATGCTCTACGAACAACTGGGACACTGAAAGACGCCCCGGTTGCCTGTTCCTACCACGGATCGACAAAAGAAGGACAGGCATCCGCCGGTTGCCGGGCAGCCGCGGATTTGATCCCCCGCATGATCCACTGGCGGGTGTCCGCCGGATCGATGACGGCGTCAATTTCGAGGTGCGCGGCCATGTTGATGGCTTTGCCGATTTCGTAGAGCTGGGCCACGAGTGATTCGTAGAATTCTTCACGCTTCTGCGGATCCTCAATGGCCGCCAGTTCTTTTTTGAAACCGGCTTTAACGGCGCCTTCCAGGCCCATTCCGCCGAATTCCCCCGTCGGCCAGGACACGCTGAAGAAAGATTCATGGAATCCGCCTTTGGCCATCGCCATGACGCCGAGGCCGTAGCCCCGGCGCAGGATCACCGTAAAGTAAGGAACGGTGACATGCGAGCCGACGACGAACATCCGGCAGACATGGCGGACCTGCGCCCGTTTTTCAATTTCGGGGCCGACCATGAAGCCCGGCGTGTCGCACAGCGACAGAATCGGCAGTCCGTGCGCGTTGCACAGCATCATGAGGCGCGCGGCCTTGTCCGCGCCTTCGGCTTCAATGGCGCCGGCCATGTGCATGGAATTATTGGCGATTACGCCGAACGGACGCCCTTCGATGCGAAGCAGCCCCGTAACCATGCCCGGGCCGAACCGGGGGCGCAGTTCGACGAAGGAATCCGTATCCGCGATGGCTTTGATGACGTTGCGCACATTGTAGGCGCGCTTGCGGCTTTCCGGAATCAGCTCGCGAAGTTTGAGCGGATCGCCCGCCGTCCACGAGGGGAGAGTGCCCTGAAAAAAGGAAATATATTTTTTGGCCATGGCGACGGCTTCGATGTCGTCGGCGACTTCAATATCCACCACGCCGTTTTGGGTCTGAACGTCCATCGGCCCGATATCCTCGGGTTTATAAACCCCCAGGCCGCCGCCTTCGATCATCACCGGACCGCCCATGCCGATGTTGGAATTTTTCGCGGCGATAATGACGTCACAGCAGCCCAGAAGCGCGGCGTTTCCCGCGAAGCAGGGGCCGGAAACAATGCCGACGACCGGAACATGCCCGCTGAGTCTGGCGAAAGAACCGAACGTGCCCAGATCCAGTCCCGCGACCATCACGCTCATCGCGTCCACGTCGCCGGGTCTTCCTCCTCCGCCTTCGCCGAAAAAGATCAGCGGCAGCTTCTGCTCGTGGGCCAGTTTCAGCATGCGGTCCATTTTCTTGTGGTTGAAATATCCCTGCGTGCCGGCCAGCACAGTGTAGTCGTAAGCCATGATCATGCAGCGGGCTTTGTCTTCGGGATAAAGTTCGCCGTTTACCGTGGCGATTCCGGCGATCAAACCGTCGGCCGGCGTTTTGGCGATCAGGTCGTCAACGGAACGGCGTCCCCGCTGCGCGGCAATGGCCAGCGCTCCGTATTCAACGAAACTTTCCGGATCGCAGAAGGCCTCGATGTTGGAGCGGGCGGTGCGCTGATTCTTCTTTTTTCTTTTCTCCACTGCGTCGGGGCGGTTTTTATCCAGTCCGAAGGAATGTCTGCGGATCGCTTCGGCCAGGTCGGGACGAAGGGATCCGCCGTCCGCTTTTTGTTGCCCGGAGGGATCATTGATGACGTTTTTGTCTTTATTTGTATCCATCTTCTTTCAACTCCCTGTGTTTATTGAGATGCATGATCGTGTTCATTTCAGGCGGGCGACGCCCGCGAAAAAGCGTCTGCCGGTCTGCGAGGATGCCATATTCATTGATTTTTTATTTCCACTTTTTTATGAGAATTCCGCCCGGGGCGGAACCGGAAGATAGCGTTCGGCGCTTTGCCCCGGGTGGAAGGAAACGTGTCGTTAGGTTTTCGCCGGTTCTTCCTTCAGTGCCCGGCGCAAGATTTTTCCGGTGCCTAAAAGAGGCAGAGATGTCCGAAACTCGATTTTGGCGGGCACTTTGTATGCGGACATGTTCTGCTTGGCCCAGATTTTGATTTCTTCTTCCGTGGCCGTCTTGCCCGGCTGCATCACGATGAAGGCTTTTACGACTTCCATCTTCTGCGGATCGGGGATGCCGATGACGGCCGACTGGGCGACCCCCGGGTATTTGTTGAGCATGAATTCGACCTCTTCGGGATAAACGGAGAAGCCGGAAACTTTGATCATCTCCTTCGCGCGTCCGATCAGATATAGAAATCCGTCTTCGTCGAACTTTCCCACATCGCCGGTATAAACCCACCCGTCAACGAGCGTGTTTTTTGTCTCTTCCGGTTTTTTCCAGTAGCCTTTGAAAACGCCGGGATTTTTCAAAACGATTTCTCCGGATTCTCCCAGAGGCATTTCCTTCGACCGGTCATTGACGTCCACGATTTTAAAGTCGGCTTCGAAGCCGGGAATGCCCATGGTGCCGTACTTTACCTTGTCGCGAGGGACATACGTGTCGGCGGTGTGGGTTTCGCTCAATCCGTATGCTCCTTCCAGTAGCGTGCCTCCGCCCGTGAAGGTTGCCCACTGACGGGATATTTCTTCCGTCAGCGTAATGCCGAAAGAGGAGGTGAGGCAGAGTTTCATGCTGGAAAGGTCGTAGTTTTTAACGTCCGGATGCATCATGATGCCGACATTCATCGGCACGGCGCTGTACCAGAAATTGGCCTTGTAGCGCTGGATGGCTTCCATCGTGGCCTTGACATCGAACTGCGTGAAGAGGACCTGCGTGGCGCCGGCGTAAATGCAACTGTTCATGCCGGCGACCATGCCGGCAATGTGGAAAATAGGCATGGAAACAAGGCTGACGGCATTCTTATTGATTCCGGTGATTGTGCAGACCGCCGCTGTTTTGAATAGCGCGGCGTAAAAGCTGAGCATCGATCCTTTGGGCAGACCGGTTGTGCCGCCTGTATACTGGAAGAGGCCGATGTCAGTGTCCAGATCGATAGCGACGCGGGGGGGTGTTTTGTCGCCTTTGGTGACAATTTCCATGAAATCATCCGTTCCCGGAATATTTTGCCGGGGGATTTTCATCGTGTCGGTAATTGGCAGGGTGGGTTGCGCCGGCAGATAGTCGTTGAGATTAGTGATCACTACTTTTTTCACTTTGGTGTTCGCGAGCACTTTCCCGGCGATCGGCATGAGGATGTCCCAGGTTACGAGCACTTCTGTTTCCGCGTCATTGAGTTCATAGGTCAGTTCCATTTCCTTGAAGAGGGGAGAGCAGGGGCAGACAATGGCGCCCAGTTTCTGTGTGCCGAAATGCGCGATGACGTACTGGGGGCAATTGGCCATGAAAATGGCGACCCGGTCGCCCTTTTTGACGCCGGTTTGCCGGAGATAATTGGCAAACCGGTCTGACGCTTCATCGAGTTCGCGATAGCTGATTTCCCGTCCGTAAAAAATGATGGCGGTTTTATTTGGGATTTCTCCAGCCCGGATTCTCAAGTATTCGTGGATAGGTTTTTTGCCGTGTTCAAAGGTTAACGTTGTGGGAATGTCTTGCTGCCAGCTTTTCATCCAAATGCGTTCCATACAAAAACCTCCCAAATTTTTATTTATCTTATGATCATTGACAAATGGGGATACTTGCCAATATAGTAAGCGGGAATTGCTTCTGTAGCGAGCGTTAGATAGAATACATCAAGCCTAAAGTCAAGGATAAAAAATGGCTGTAAAAAACGGAAAGACAGCAAACAACCATCTGGAAGCGGAATCCCGCCGGCGAATCCTCGACGCCGCGCTCGTATTGTTTGCCCAAAAGGGATACGCCGCCACCACGGTGCGGGAAATCGTGGATGCGGCGGGAATCACCGCGCCTTCCCTGTATTATTATTTTGGAAGCAAGGAGGGGCTTTATCTGGATCTGGTGCAAACGCACGGAGCACAAATTGATCTGGCTTTGCAATCTTACGCGCATACATCCGCAAGCGCGAAAATGCGGGTGAAAGATCTTGTGGACAAGATTTTTCTTCAGGTGATTAATGACAAGGATTTTTTCCGGTTGATGTTCAGCATGTACTATGGGCCGTCTCAAGGCGCGCCTTACTATGATTTTATTTCTTATCATGTCAAAATTCATGCGGCGATAAAAAAGGTCATCGAAGAAGGCATTGCCTCAAGGGAATTTCAATCGGGCAATCCGGGATACATCACCTGGGTGATCCGCGGCGTGGTTCAGCTGGCGATGGAGGAGCAAATCAAGGATGACAGGGAAAAAATCGACAGGCCCCGCCTGCAAAGGATTCTGGATATCATCCTGGACCGTCTGGAACGGCCGCCTTCCCCTTAAAAAAACTTGATGGCCGGCAGAGGGACCATGGCCATCCTGCATCGATTGAAGGATCAGTAAAGATCATTCCGAGGGGGGAATATTTATGGAACTGATGATCAAAGATAAAATCGCTGTTGTGACGGGCGGCGGAAGCGGAATCGGCGAGGCCATCGCTTTGCGTCTGGCTTCCGAAGGCGCGAAAGTGGTTGTGGCGGATCTGGATCCGGAGGCGGCAAAAAAAGTTGCCGGAACCATTCAGACGCAGGGAGGGGATGCCGTTTTTGTTGTCTGCGATGCCACGAATCCGGGAGCGGTCGACGCGCTCATGGAGAAAACCGTTCGGACTTACGGCGCCGTTGATATACTGGTTAACAACGTGGGCGGGGGCACGGGCATCAACCTGGTGGTGAAAACGCTCCTTGAGGACTGGGACAAAACCATCGAGTTGAATTTAAGAAGCGCTTATCTTTGTTGTTGCGCAGCGGCTAAGATCATGATTCCAAGGAAACAGGGACGCATCATCAATATGTCCTCCATTTCGGGAAAACAGGGAGAACCGCTTCTGGGTGCATACTGTGCCGCCAAATCCGGAGTCATCGGATTTACACAAACCCTGGCCCGGGAGCTGGCGCGCTACGATATCACGGTCAACGCCGTCTGCCCCGGCTATGTTTTCACGCCGGGCTGGGAGAAACTGGCGCAGGCCCTCAAGGATTCGCAGCCGGCCCTGGCGGACAAAAGCCTGCTGGAAATCTTTGAGGCGCGCGTCCGATCCGTAACCCCCCTGCGCCGTCCTCAGGAAGCCTCTGAAATCGCAGGGCTGGTGGCCTATCTGGTGTCTTATGAAGCCCGCAGCATTACCGGTCAGGCGATCAGCATCGACGGCGGCATCGCGACGGGTTAGGGGATGCGTCCGTTCATTTGTTGCCGCCGGCACATGAAGAATTATTCCACCTGAAAAAACTGACCGGCAGATATTTTACGAATGGCGGTCATCTCATTTCTTTAATGATATTGGAATATTATTTAAAAAGAACTCGGTCATTTTACACGATGCTTCGAGCGCAATCGATTTATGGTATTGACAAGCTATTCGCAAATCATTAGACAATTTATCATACAGTAAAATCAGATAGGGAGAAGGGGAAGACGGACTCATCATTTTCCCGATGTCGTATGGTCAAGAAATTCGCCAACGAGGAGGAACTGAAATGAAGTATCTGAAGGGGTTAGTTTGTCTGTTTGTTGCAGTTTTTGTCATGTCCTGGACGGGAAGCAGCAGGGCTGATGAAATTGTTCTCGGGTACACAGGACCGCTTTCCGGACCGGCGGCGGAATACGGGCAGGACATTCTCTATGGCGTGGAGATGGCGGTCAATGAAATCAACGCAGCCGGCGGAATTTTTGTAAGCGGCAAGAAGTACACGTTCAAGCTGATAAAGCTCGACGACCGGGCGGATCCGACGCAGGCCGTCAATAATGCGCGCCGTTTTCAATCAGATAAAGCCATCGCCGTTTTTAACGGTGTGTTCAACACCACAGCGCCCATGATGAAAATCAATGAAGAAAAAGGAAGGGAATTCATCATGATGGCCTATACCAGCACGCCCAAGATCGAAACGCTGGGCAATAAGTTAATGGTGGACACCACAGTAACCTTTACGACCTATGTCCAGGTCTTTGCGGAGTGGGCTTTCAAAAAAGGCTGGAAGAAATGCGCCATGGTCGTAACGCTGGGAGCCTACGGCGATGAATGGCGGCAAAGCTTCAGAGAATACTGGGAAAAAAGAGGTGGTGTCATTACTGCGGATAAACCTGCCAATTACTATACGGAAACCGATTTTTCCTCGCCGATAGCCGCCGCGCTGGCGACCAAGCCGGACGTTATGCTGATCGGCGGACCTTCCGCGACGACGGCCTTGGTGATTGAACAGGCCAGAGGCATGGGTTTCAAGGGTGGCTTCATCATGATTGATCAGGCCAAGCAGGATTACATCGCCAAAGTGCTCAAGAGCGTCAAAGTGATGGACAATCTGATCGGCACCGGCGGCGTGGTCAGTGTGGCGATGCCGGGCTCCGTCTTTGAGAAACGCTATACGGAGAAGTACAAAAGAATGGTAACCTGGGAATGCGCTTTGAACTACACCGGCGTTTACGCCCTGGCCAAAGCGATGACGGTTGCGGGCACGGTGTCCGACGCATACAGAATCCGTGCGTCGTTTGCCAAAGCGCTCGAGACACCCATGCTGGGTGACAAATACCCCAACGAGGTTTTCGGTATTGAACCTGCCGGACGTCTGCGAATTATGGCCTCCGTCGGTACCATTACAAACGGCAAGTTTGACAAGTCGGAGCTTTATGTGTGGTGGGGAGACCAGAGAGAATACGAGCGAGTCAAAAAACTGTCCACGGCAACCAGCAATCCCATTATCTGGCTGAAACGATAGGGTGAAAATTTTCCGGATCAAGGGGGGCAGGGAAACCTGCCTCTCCTCTTTTTTTGCACCCGGCGATCCAACTGAAAAAACCGACCGGCAGATATTATGAGAATGGCGGTTATCGTTTTTATTCAATAATATCCTATGCATACTGAAGAAAACCAGGGTCGTTTCGCGCGGTGATTCCCTTGCAAGCGATTTATGTCATTGACAAACGCTCTGCAACTCATTAAGAAAACATCCATACTTGTAAAGTCAAATAGGGGAGAAGGGGAAGACGGACTCATCATTTTCCCGATGTCGTATGGTCAAGAAATTCGCCAACGAGGAGGAACTGATAATGAAATATCTGAAGGGGTTAGTTTGTCTGTTTGCTGCAGTTTTTGTCATGTCCTGGACGGGAAGCAGCAGGGCTGATGAAATTGTTCTCGGGTACACAGGACCGCTTTCCGGACCGGCGGCGGAATACGGGCAGGACATTTTAA
>JAAZOZ010000045.1 GCA_012797505.1 Smithella sp.
AACAAACGGCCATCCTTAAGATTTCTCGTCGCTCACGCTCCTCGAAATGACATTTTTCAAAGCTCTCATAAGGTGAAATCGCTGCCGCAGCCGGGTTACTCGCCCATTCCCATGCGGTAAAAGAGGCCAGAATGCAGGCGTATCAAGGAAGCGGATCCTTCCAGAAACGGCCTGTCAGTGTGCGCCAGGATGTTCGAGGACGATCTTGATCGCCCCCCTGTCCCCTTTGGACAGAAACGTTTTCACCGCGTCGCGCCAGCGGTCCATGGGAAACCGGTGGGTGATGAGGCGGCTGACGGGAAGACGCTTTTCGGCGATCAGTTGCGCGGCGATGTCGAAGGAGGAGGCGCCGGACCCTTCCTGAAGAATGTGGCAGTTGATGCCCGTGACGTGCAGTTCCTGGTGCCACATCGGCGTATAATCGATTTTCCCGGGTTTGAAGTTGACGCCTACCATCACGATCGTGCCTTGGCTTTTCGCCCAACGGAGCGCGTTGTTCAGGCTTCCGTCATTGCCGATGGAATCGTAGATCACGTCATACCCGCCCAGGAGGATCTGGTTGCCGAAATACCCCTCGAAATATTTCGCGCAGGTTTGTTGTGCGATGCGCCGGTACGGATCCTGCCGTCCCGTGATAACCTCGTCCGCGCCCAGCGCGCGGGCCATTTCGGCCTGGAAGGGATACCGCGCCAGGACGGTCACCTCGGCGTCTTTGACCATGGCTTTTGCCGCCGCGACGATTAAGAGCCCGATGGTGCCGCATCCGACGACCAGCGCGCGGTTTCCCGCCGCGGGCGGATGCTTCATGACGGCGTGCACGGCGACGGCCATCGGCTCCAACAGGAGGGCCTCGTCATTGGTCAGATTGTCGGGAACCTTGAAGGGCTGCGTTTTGTGCATCACCATCCACGGGGAGAACCCGCATCCCGCGTCCGCCACGGCCAGATCCCGGGCCCCCAGGTTTTGGCAGAGCATGTATTCTCCCCGGGCGCACTGCGGACACATCGGGTCCAGTTCCATCTGAAAGCAGGAAGGCCAGTCGATCCGGAGGAAAACCCGGTCGCCCTTCTTCAATCCGTCAACTTCATTTCCCGTTTCCATCACTTCCCCGAGAAGTTCATGTCCCAGGTATTTTCGGGCAATGCCCGGGGTCGCCGCCGGGAAGCATTTCGGGTCCATTTCCATGAACATGAAATGGATGTCGGAGCCGCAAAGCCCGCAGGCCAGGTTCTTCACCTTGAGCCAGCGGGGATTGGGAATTTCCGGTTCCGGCACCTCGGCGTAGTGCGTCGGTGAAAAGGGCAGAAGCGCCGCCTGCCGGTACAGCAGGGATGCGGCCTGAACCATGACAATCCGCGGAAGACTGTTGTCGAAGTAAAGCGCCTTCATGTTTGCTTCATCCTTTCCGTTTTCTGATGATCGGTGAGAGCAGACTACAGGAAACCGGTTTTGTATGTCAAGGAAATCATGACAGAAAATCATGATCGGCGGCAAGCCCGTTTGGAACGGTTCCGTTCAGAGGGAAAACGGACCTTCATTTTCATTTTCAGGCGGATTTTCCGGCAGAAAAGTTTTCAAAACCCTTGAAAAATCTTCGGTGGCGTGATTTACACACAAAAAGTTGCTTAAAATTCATTTTTTACTATTTTATTCAAGGGGTTTTATGAGAGAGACGGTGCAAACGGGTTTCTTGTTGCTGACGGTGATCTTTCTTCTTTCGGGCTGTGAGATGAGAAATCCACCGGACTGGGTCGTGTATCATACGGATGACGACGGGATTTATTTGTATGACCGGGCGAATATCGAGAAGGACAAAAAAAGGCCTATCGTGAAAGTGTGGGACGGAGCGCTTCTTAGCGACGCGTACAGAAAGGATACGATTCAGCCGAAAACCAAAGATGGGTCTTTGCCCGAAGAAATGGCAGCCTTGGCTGTGGTCAGGAATCTTGAGACCATTGATTGCGCCAATCAGAAATATAAAATCTCCATCGTCGTTTTATACGATTCAAACGGCAAAATATTGCTTTCCGGCTACGATGAGGATCATCCGGAATGGAAGCACATCCTGTTGTTGATGTTCCGGGCGAAAGACGGCTCCGTGCTGCGCACGCGGTATAAAACGGATGCCTCCGGATGGAGAGATATCGCTCCGGATTCACACGGCGATTCATTACGAAAAGCAGTCTGCACGCCATAACACGTATTCCCCTCCTGTCGCTTCCGTTCTGCGATCGCCCCAAAAGCCTGCTCCCGCAGGCACGCTGCGCATGAATCTGGGAAAAAGGTTATTATTTTCTTGACATAGGAGTCCATGCCTCCTATAGTTCAACTGAAAAATAAGAACTCATCACTTAAGCTCTAATTTTCATTGCAGTTGTTCACCTTCTTCTGAAAAAGGGATCAGGCATGAAAAAAATTTCCAAGTCGATGATTTCCGATTTTATTCTGGGCGTCGTTTTAATGCTGTTGACGCTCTTCGCCTTTTTTCTCTCCTGGGGCCCTCTGGAAACGCTGGAAAACAGCCTTTACGACTTGCGGGCCAATCTGCGGGTCACGTCGTCGAAGGCCCCGGTTGCCGTCATTGCCATTGATGAACAAAGCATCGCCAACCTGGGCCGGTGGCCCTGGCCCCGCGCTCATATCGCCTCCATGGTTGATCTGCTGCAATCCTACCAGGTAAAAGTCATCGGTCTGGACATTATCTATTCGGAGAAAGACATCAATCAGGGGCTGGTCGAGGTGCGCAGCCTGATCAGGAGCATTGAGGGAGAACCGGAGCCGGCGCAGCCGGAAGCCTCCGAAGCCAACCCGCCCATTCCAAAAAAAGCCGTTCTTCAAAGCAAGCCGGCCCCCAAAAAGCAAGGGCTGGAAGATATTTTGACGGCGCTGAAGGAATCCGAAAAAAGGCTCGACAACGACACCATTCTGGCCGGCGCAATTGCCTCCGGCAAAAATGTCGTTTTGCCGCTGTTTTTTGTGCCCGGTCCGCCGACGGGGCGAACCGCCTCGAACCTGCCGGAGCATCTGCTGAAAAATGCTCTTTCTCCGGCGGGGGGAGACGACAGCATCACTGCGCGGGCCATGGTTCCTCCCATTCCCGAATTTGCCTCGGGCGCCCTGGGATTGGGGCACATCAATATTTTCCCGGACCCGGACGGCACGGTGCGCAGCGAAGCTCTGTTTGTCAATTTTGAAGAAAAGCTTTTCCCGTCGTTCGCCCTGCAGCTGACGTTGAAATACCTCAATTACGATTTGAAGCAGGTTCGTCCGGGCAAAAATATCACCTTCGGCCGCAAGAAAATTCCGGTTTATGAAAACAACCGGATGCTGATCAGCTTCAAAGAGGGGATTCCCTATTATTCGTATTTTGACGTCGTCAATAAAAAGATCGCGCCCGAAGTGTTCAAGGACAAGATTGTAATTATCGCCCAGAGCGCGGCGGGGCTGGGCACCATGCAGGTCACCCCGGTTGCCGTCAACGTGCCGCCCGGGACCGTCATTGCCAATGTGATCGACAACATCATCAACGGCGATCACATTACGCGTCCGGATTGGGCGCTCACGCTGGAACTCATCATGATCCTGATCTTCGGCCCTTACGTCGCGCTGGTCATTCCGCAAATCAAGGCGGGCATCAGCGCGGCGGTTTCGCTGGTTCTGCTTTTGGCCTGGATGATTGCGGCCATTTATCTTTTTGCCGCTTACGGGCACTGGGTCAAGGCGCTGTATCCGGCGCTCCTCCTGCTGATTGGCTACATCGTGATCGTCTCCAAGCGTTATCTGCTGACGGAAAAAGCGAAGGATCGCATGGAAGCGGACAGTGTCGAAACCAACAAAATGCTCGGGCTGTCCTTCCAGGGGCAGGGCCTGCTGGACATGGCGTTCGACAAATTCCGCAAATGCCCCGTGGAGGACGAGTCCGTGAAAGATCTGCTCTATAATCTTGGGCTGGATTTTGAGCGGAAGCGGATGTTCAACAAGGCGGTGGCGGTTTATCAGCATATCGCGCAGGCGGGGGCGTTCAAAGATATCGACGACCGCATCAAGAAGCTGACGACAGCCGGGGAAACGATGATTTTCGGTCTTTCCGGCGCCAAGAAAGAAGCGACCGTTATTATGGACAACACCGAAATCAAGCCGACGCTCGGACGCTATGAAATCGTCAAGGAACTGGGACGCGGCGCTATGGGCACGGTCTTTTTGGGCAAAGACCCGCGCATCAACCGGGAAGTGGCCATCAAAACGCTGCGCTACGAGGAGATTGACGCCGAACAGATCGACGAAGTGAAGAAAAGGTTTTTCCGGGAGGCGGAAGCGGCCGGCAAATTGTCCCATCCGAATATTGTCACTATTTACGACGTCGGCGAGGATTACGAAATTGCCTACATGGCCATGGAATTGCTGGACGGTTCGGATCTGGCCAAATACACCAAGAAGGAAAATCTCCTGCCGACTCCGGAAATTGTGCGAATCGTTTCTTCGGTCGCTTCGGCCCTGGACTATGCCCATGCCAACGGCATCGTGCATCGCGACATCAAACCGGCCAATATCATGATTCTGACGAACGGCGAGGTCAAAGTCGCGGATTTCGGCATCGCCCGGGTGATGGCCACATCGAAAACGCAAACCGGCGTGGTCCTCGGGACGCCCAGCTACATGTCGCCGGAGCAGATTGCGGGCAAAAAAGTGGACGGGCGATCCGATTTGTTTTCGCTGGGCGTTGTCCTCTATGAGCTGATTTCGGGAGAAAAACCCTTCAACGGCGACAGCATTGCCACGCTGATGTACAATATCACCACCACTGCGCCGCAGGCCATTCAGGAGCTGTCTCCCGCCATTCCGGATGCCATGGCGGGGATTGTGGAAAAGCTTCTGGCCAAGGATGTGGAGGCCCGCTACCAGACGGGGAAAGCACTGGCGGATGATTTGCTTGCCTGTTTAAAATAAGGAGGCGCCCTTGAATCTTACGGTCTGCGGAAAAACCGATCAGGGGTTGGTCAGAGCCAACAACGAAGACAACTTTTATCTGGATGAGAAGATGGGGCTTTTGGTCGTTGCCGACGGCATGGGCGGCCACGCCTCGGGGGAGAAGGCCAGCGGCCTGGCGGTGAGCATCATCCGGGATTATTTCCAGGGGCAGCAGAAGATCATCGGCGGCCAGGATCCCTCGTTTTCCGAGGCGACCAACCGGCTGGGCTGCGCCATCCGTCTTGCCAATCAGGCCGTTTATGAAGTCGCCCAGAGTTCCCCCCAGTTCAAGGGGATGGGGACCACCATCGTGGCAGTGCTGCTCACGGGTCGGAAACTGAGCATCGCCCACATCGGCGACAGCCGGGCGTACCTGATCCGCGCCGGCAGTATAGACCAGCTGACGGATGATCATTCCATGGTGCAGGAACAGGTGAAGCGCAATCTGATCACTCAGGAAGAAGCCGACCAATCGGAGATGAAAAATATTCTCACGAAAGCCCTGGGGATTCAACCGGAAATGGAAGCGGATCTCGACGAACTGACTGTGATGGACGGCGATATTTTGCTCTTGTGCACAGGCGGATTCAGTAATATGGTGACGGACGACGACGCGCTCGACATCATTTCTTCTGC
>JAAZOZ010000344.1 GCA_012797505.1 Smithella sp.
AAAGCCCGCGGCGCAGACGGGTACGAATTTCGTGATGGCGGTGTTGGAGGCCGCCGCGCGGTGCGAGACGGCAAAGGCGTCGTTGACATACACGTCGCACAGTTTGGCCAGTTCCTGCGCAAACGCCTCGTCGTTTTTGTCTTCGCCGGGATGGAAGCGCAGATTCTCCAGCAGGATCACGTCGCCCGCTTTCATGGCGGCCACGGCCGCAAGCGCTTTTTCACCGATGCAGTCGTCGATGAAGGGAACGTCTTTCTTCAAAAGGGCGGAAAACACCGGCGCAACCGGTTTGAGCGAAAACTCTTCCACTCTTTTGCCCTTGGGACGCCCCAGGTGGGACGCCACGATGACGCGGGCGCCTTTTTCGCGAATGTAATTGATGGTGTTTAAACTCGCCTTGACGCGGGTGTCGTCTTTGACGTTGCCGGATTTGTCCATGGGCACGTTGAAGTCCACCCGCACAAAAACTCTCTTTCCGCCGACCTCGATTTGATCCAGATACTTCATGTGAATTTCCTCTCTTTGCGTATTTTATTTCATGATGAACGACAACAGTTCCAGCATCCGGTTGGAGAAGCCCCACTCGTTGTCGTACCATGAAAGGATTTTAACCATGTTGCCGCCGATAACGGTTGTGTTCGGCAAATCCACAATCGACGAATGGGGATTGCCGTTGAAATCTCTGGAAACCAGCTCTTCCTCCGAACACAGAAGAATGCCCTTCATGGTCCGCCCGGCGTATTCCTTCAGTTTTTCATTGATTTCCTGCCGGCTGGTTTTGCGCGCGAGCGTCGCCACGAAATCGACCAGCGACACGTTGGGCGTGGGGACGCGGATGGCCAGACCGTCGAGTCTTCCCTTCATTTCGGGAATGACTTCCGCGATGGCCCGGGCAGCGCCGGTGGTCGTGGGAATCATCGAAAGGGCCGAGGCGCGCGCCCGCCGCAGGTCCTTGTGCGGCTCGTCGATGACCACCTGATCGTTGGTATAGGAATGGATCGTCGTCATCAACCCGTATTCCACGCCGAATTCCTCGTGCAGAATTTTGACGATCGGCGCCAGGCAGTTGGTGGTGCAGGAGCCCATGGAGATGATGAAATGCCTGCTTTTGTCGTAGTCTTCAGCGTTCACGCCGAGGACCACCGTCACATCGGGATTTTTGGCGGGCGCGGAGATGACGACTTTTTTAGCGCCTGCTTTGAGATGCTTTTCCGCGCCGTCCCGGTCCGTGAATCGGCCGGTGCTTTCCAGAACAACGTCCACCTCCAGATCTCTCCAGGGGAGCTCTTCGGGGTCGCGGACGGAAAAAGTTCTGATTTCCCTGCCGTTAACCATGATTGCATTGGGCGTCGATTTTACATCCGCCCGGAGCGTGCCGTGGGTGGAATCATATTTGAGCAGATGGGCGATGGTTTTGGCGTCGGCAAGATCGTTGACGGCCACGAATTCCACATCGCCGCTCTCGAAACCCGCCCGAAACACCAGACGGCCGATACGCCCGAATCCGTTGATTGCAACTCTTACCGCCACGGTCATTCCCTCCATTTTTATGGACCAGAGACTAAACAAAAGACCGGGCCTTGTCAACCCATTTCTCTTTAACGACAATGGTTTAGCGCAGATAGCGCAGGATGCTGTTCTTTTGAATCCAACAAACAGGACCCTTTTTATTTCCCCTTGCACTCGCGGGCCATTACTCATATACTCGCTCGCGGTCAAGCGAGAGTTTGCCGGGATTTTATTTGTGGAGGTTTCGTATGAAAAAAATTTTGATCGCTTTCATGGCGCTTCTTTTGGTCGCATCGTTTTTACCGGCAGGCCATGCGGCGGATCCGTCGATTACCGGCGCGTGGTCTATGCCGGTTCTGAAGGGCAAGGACAAAGGCAAGGAGCGGTTCCAGGTTGAAATTTTTGAAAAAGATGGCGTTTATTACGGCAAAATTATCAAGCTGACTGCGCTGCCCGAAAACGCGCTTTGCACCAAATGCAAGAAAGAAAGAAAAGACAAGCCGTTGATGGGAATGCTGATTTTATGGGGTTTGAAAAAAGAAGCAGGCCGGTACGTCGAAGGAAAGATTTATGACGTCGAAGCGGGGAAGGAGTATAAATGCAGCATCGTGCAAATCACTCCGGACAGGCTTAAAATCACGGCCAGTGTTCTTTTCCTGAGCGAAAGCCATTACTGGACAAGAGTGAAGTAGAACGGTAAACAAAAGCGGGAAGAAAGCCTGCGCGCCGCCGGACGGGGGTGTGCGGGGAGATTTGAAGCGGAGCGAGGGGCGTCTGATTTCGCCAAATTTCGATTGACAGATGCAAAAGGCTTTCCTATAGTCGTCGCCAGTGAAAAAACAGTTTCTATTCAATTTAAAGGAGGGTTAGATATGAATCGGTCTTTTTTACGCAAGAGTCTTGTTGTGGCCGGATGTGCGGTGATTGCTTTGGTCCTCAATGCGGGATTGGGACTTGCCGCCACAGTCGGCCAGGAATTGGCCAATCCTCAACTGAGGGACGCGAATGACAATCCGGCAACGATTCCGGATTTCGGAACGCATGTGATTACAGTAACCTATGCCGACTCGAGCGCGGGTGACTATGGAGACCCCATGAACGACGCGACGAAGGCAAAAAATTACAGCAAGGCGGTTTACCGTGGAATCGGCGTCGCCAACATGAAGGATTCCGCCGCGCCCAATTTTTTGATTCGAAAAATCGTGAGGGGCAAAATTGAAAAATATAAAAGCGTGATCCTGACGGACCCGGATCTGACGCTGGCCAAGACATGGAACCTCGGCAACTGCAAAGGCAAATCCGTGTTTATTTTGATCGGCAAGGACAAAAAGCTCAAATACATCCGCTATACCGACAAGAGCAATCCCTGGACCAAAGCGGATATCGACAATGTTTTAAAATTGATGGACGATTTGATTTTGAATAAATAGGTTCTGCTTTACGCCTTAAAAACCCTCAAACGTCATTGCCTGGCGGCTGGGGGTTTTTTTTATGGCTGGTCCGGCAGGTTGCGCCGCGCAAAATGTGACAGACCGGCCGCGGCCGAAAATCCGGAAACGCCCATATTGCCTGACATCATGATTGTCCGTCGCCGGTGAGCGGCAGCACCTTGTCGATGGTAAAGTAAATCAGAAATTTCTCTTCGGCCGGATTCTTGCCTTCCACATCCCTGTGCTTTCTCCGGCGGATTTCGCCGATGAGCGGCGAGTCTTTCTCTTCCCTGATTTTGGTCAGATACAGCCGCTTGCCTTCGTAGGCGCCGTCCTCCTTGAAAAGATAGACCGCGGAAGGATTGGCGAGCAGGTTGGCGCGGGTGAGCCGGTTGCGGGCGATAAACGCCACGGTCCGGTCGTCCATGAAGTGAGGACGCCCGTAAATGGCGGCGTTCACCTTTCCCCCGGCGTCGGATGTGGAAAGAACGCCGACCCCCCGGGCATTTTCAAAATATTCGTCGAGCCGCATGATTCCTCCTTTAATTTTGTCCGGTTTTCAAGTAAATTAAGCCATCTGATGCGGAATGTAAAGGTAAGAAGATGAAAATAGTTTCCGAAATAGAAGATCGGGAGAAAGCAAAATGGCATTAAAAATTTTAGGCGTCTCCGGTTCGCCGGTGAAAAAAGGCAACGTGGAAACATTTTTAACGCATGCGATGGAAGGGCTGCCCGCGAAAAATATTCAGCTCGAAATCATTCATCTTTCCGGTTTGAAGATCGGTGATTGCATCCATTGTAATTTCTGCCTGAAAAAACAAACACCGGGCAAATATTGTTCCCTCAAAGACGACGCCCAGCCGATTTTTGAAAAGGCCGAGGCGGCGGATATCCTTGTGCTGGCCAGCCCCGTGTATTTCATGCGCTCGTCCGCACGGATGGCCGCGCTGCTCGACCGGTTCCGCGTGTTTGTCTTCGGTAACCTGGCGGGCGGAAAGATGAAAAACAAAATCGGCGTGAGCATGGCCGTCTCCTGGCTGCGCCAGGGCGGCCTCGAGCTTGCGCACCTGTCGCACATCACCGCTTTCCTGACGCTGGAAATGATTCCGGCAAGCGTCCACAAAGGCGTCAGCCCTCTGGGCGCCTCCGCCCTCGCGAGCGCCGATGGTTCGGGCGGCTTCGATCCGAACATCCGGCGCGGCATCGAAAACGATGAGGCGGGCCTGCAATCGGCGCGGCTGATTATGCGACGGGCCGTCGAGCTGGCCCGGCTGGTGCGTAAATGACCTGCGATGAAGGTGATCCGGTAATGCTCACTTCCGGATTGGACGCGGTTGGCAGGAAGTGAAGTGCGTGAACGCAAAATCTTAACGTGCCACAGAAGGACCACATGGCGATTAGTCCCCATCGCATCGTGTATCTGGACAATCTTCGGAATGTTCTGGTTTATAATGTCGTTGTCCTGCACGTTGTTCAAATGTTCGGCTATCCGTTGTTTTTCTGGTGGGCCGTAACCGATCAAGAGGGATCGTCCAGATTTTATGAGACAGGTCTGATCGGCATGGACATTTATTTGATGCCCTGCCTGTTGTTTATTGCCGCGCTTTTCATCTTACCCTCCCTGAATAAACGCACACCCCTGGAATACATCAAAAAAAGATTTTTCCGCCTTTGTGTTCCGGCCGTCGTTTTTCTCTTTTGCGCCGGCGATATCTATTTTCAGCTCCTCTTAACAAGACTCAACCGTGTTGCGCCATCCTACCTGGAAACATTCCTCAACTTCTGGCGCTTCTACTTCAATATGCCCGGAATCAGCGTTTCCGGTTCCGAAAAAACATTGAATGCCGTTACGTTCAACCTTCAGCATGTCTGGTTTCTGACGCTGCTCTTTTTTATCACCCTGATGGTTGTTTTATGGAGCCTGCTGCTTAAGAAAAATAACGGTGAGGCTACAAAAGTGGACGGCAGCAATAAAGTGATATCGAAGACGATTATTTTTGCCGCCGCGCTGGGCCTGGCTTATGCTGCGGTCCATATCTATTATGTCGGCCGTCAAATTAATTTCAGCGCCTGGTTGCTGGTCGGTAAAGTGGTACAGTTTCAACTGAACAAAATCTGGGTGCTCCTGCCACTGTTTTTGTTTGGCCTGTATGTGTATAAAAAAAACTGGCTGACCCGGAGCGATATCGGAAGCTGGAAGATGTGGGGAGGGGCAGCGTTCCTTCTTCTGGCCATCTACCTGTTGATTTACCATTTCGGCATTCTGCCGGCGCTTGAAGAAATATTCAAAGTGGTTGACCGCAACATGCAATCAGATGATAAGATGGAAATGCCGGTCGTGGCGGATTCCATTCGACGTGCATTTTTGTTGACCTGGATTTTATTGCCGCCGGTCTGTGTCTTTCTGCTGATGTTTTTTCTTTCTTTCGCCAAGAGGTTTTTCAATCAACCCAATGCGGCAACGACTTTTTGCTCAAAACATTCCATCAATGTGTATGTTCTTCATTATGCTCCTGTTCTTATCCTGCAATATACTTTTCTGAACGTGGCGGTCCCGTCGATGGTAAAAATTTTGCTGATGGCGATCATCATCATTCCCGCATGCCTGTGGCTGAGCCATCGCCTGGTTTATCCGTATCCGAAGGCGGCGATTGCGTTTTTTGTCGCGCTGAAGCTGATGGCGCTGGCTGCCGGCTTCACCTTTTACTGCTTCGCGCTCCTGGCTCTGATTTTCATTTCCTTCGCGGGCGCCGTTTATGAATCGGTAAAGTATCTGAACGCCCGAACGACCGGCTTGAAGTCCGCGTGAAGCAGGCAAACAGAGGCGTTCTCATCATTTCACCCGCGTCAGATAATGGTCCTCGCTTCCCCAAAACCAGTAAGTCGTCAGTTTCATTTTATCCGGCGTTACCAGCGAAACCGTACAATCGTATTCTTCTCCATTCTCTACGGCCAGAACTTTTCCTCCGGTGTAGCGGTCTGATTTCTTTTTAAGATCCCGGATAACCACCATTCCCAGGATCGGCTGATCTTTTTTTTCGCTCTTGCATTTTCTGCACAGGAGATTGGCGGGGGCATTGTTCAGTTTGACGTTTTTACCGTAATAAAGACCGTTCTTCTCAAAGATTTCAATATGCGATCTTTCCTTGCCCTTATCCTTTCCTGCCTCAATCGGGACGGACCAGATTCCGACAATGGTCGATGCCGCCGCCCAACCGGATGCTGAAAATACCAGACACACGAACACCGCCGTTAAAAAAAGAAAGTTCTTTTTCATATCCTCCTCCCGTCCGTCAGGATGAATTTTCACTAGTGTAGAGAAAGTCGGGCTCACTCACAAAGTAAAAGAGGCAAACGCAATCAGGGAAATCAACATCACTTGATCATATCAGCAGGCGGTTTTCTTTATAAATGACTTTGCCTTTCCTGACAATTTCGTTGACAAATTCCGTTGTATCGCTACTGAAAAAGGCATTCCGGCTGAAGGGCAAGGGTTCGATGTCCGTATCAATCTGCCGACGAAGGCGGAAAAGCGCCTTCATTTCTTCATAGGGGTTCTTGCCGAAATCGTCCGAGAAAACAGCCACGTCAATATCGCTGTCATCGTTGGCCCGGCCTTCCGCATAAGACCCAAAAAGGACTACAGCATAAATATCATATGCTCTCCTTACAAGAGCAACGAAATCTTTTAATTCTTTTTCTACTATATCTGCGCTTTTAGCCATTGGAGCAGCTCCTGTGTTTTGTCAATAATGTTGTCACCCCGCGCATTAATTTGCATGAAAGACTTGTGTATTTATCAGAATGTTTTGTATAGAGGTAAAGGATTAGCGAGATAATCTAATAAAAAAAGAGAGAGAGGGTCGCCGTCTCGGAAGTTAGCCCTTCCATGAATAAAGACGACCCTCTGCTCCCACAAGTTGTCTTTTGATAATACATCTTGATGTTTCTGTAAATGAAATATTTTCACAAGGGAAGACATTTTCATGGCCACGTCCTGCGCGATGTCCGGTTTGCATGGGGAATCGTTTGTGGAGTCACGGATTTGTAGAGCGATATTTTGAAGGCTTTTCGTCGGCGCTGTGGATGAAGCGATTTCGGTGCTTTGATTGTTCGTCCGTCCACACCTGTCGTCCCGCCGGTTTTTTAAAGGGTTTTTGTTTTTCGGCGAAGACCGTTTGGCATTGTCTTTTATCCAGGATCGAAAAAGGCCGCTGGCTTTCCCGTGTCGTTCGCCAGAACCAGCAATACTGGCACCGTTGTCTGCGGATGTGGTCGTCCCGGCGGGCGAATGTGATGAAGCCTGCCTTGTTCCACCTGAAGGATTTTCTTTTTGATAAAACCTCAGAACAATTTGAGCCGCTGTTGATGTGAGATCAACTCCACCTTCTTTTTGCGGCGACGGGATTGGGGCGCCTCTGTTAAGGAGGGCCAAAATCCTAAAAGGAGGTAATGATTATGGACGAAGAAGCAAAAAGCCGGGTGGCCCAGTTTCGATTTGGGGTCATCCATGATCTGATTGGCGACCGGAAGCTGGCGCGGGGAGAACGCAGACGTCTGTTGCAGGAGAAGTCTGCCTGCGTCTGGGAGATTCCGTATTCCGAACGAACCTTTATCAGCGCCTCGACCATTTTGGCCTGGGCGAAGCGATACGAAAAGGGTGGCCGGAGACTGGAGAGCCTCTATCCGGAAGTT
>JAAZOZ010000345.1 GCA_012797505.1 Smithella sp.
ACAGGCCGGCCGCCCGAAGAAGTTGATGAAAACGCCCTCATCAGCGGCAACGTTCTGGTCGATCAACATCTTGACGGCTCCGCCCTGCTTCAATAGACGAAGCATGGGCCGCATGGCGTTTTCCTTGTGAATGATGCCGATCCCCACCGTCGAGCGGATATAAATGGATCCCTCTTCAAGGATCGCGCTGTCGAGCGTCCGCGCCACGAAGGTCGGCGGGCGGGACAGCAGGGCCATGGCGGCCAGGCCCATTTCCCAGTTGCCGAAGTGCGCCGTGATCAGCACGACGCCCCTTCCTTCGCGAAGCGCCGATTCGTAATGCTCCAGTCCGCGGACGGAAACCCATTTTCCAATATTGTTTCTGTCAAGACAAAGAATTTCCGGAAATTCCGCAAAAATCAGGGCAAAATTTTTGTAGGAAACCCTGGCGATGTCGACGATTTCATCGATAGGCTTTTTCGGAAAAGAGCTAATGAGATTATACAGGGCAATGAGCCTGTGCTTCAGCGACAGGTGATACGCCAGCCCGGCCAGACCGGAGAAGACGGCCCGTCGGACCGCAAGGGGAACGGCGCGAAAGATCAGAATTACAATTTTTAGTTTCAAACTCATCTTATCGCCCATTGCCTGTATTTATTGCTTTTTCTGAAATCTTTTTTCTCGTGTCTGTCATGCGGCGCGTTCGGGGACCGCGCCCTACAGCCTGTTTATAATAAAGTCCTCGAAGGACGGCGTGGTCGGCAGAATTTCCATTTCCACGCGCGCGACGAAAAGCGTTTTTAAGAAATCCGGAAAGGCCTCCAGGCGCATGGCGTCTTTTTCCGTGGTCAGCCGACAATCGGCGTTTTGCGCCGAAAAATGCCTGCGGAGCGCTTCCAGGTCGTCGCGGTTGTAAACGTAATGATCGGGAAAGTCAATAAAAGACAGGACCTCCGCTTCCGCTTCGAGCAGGATTTTCTTAAAAGAAGCGGGCTTCGCGATGCCGCAGAAGGCGCAGACTTTTTTGCCCCGGAGATGTTCGGGCGGCAGGACGCCGCCGCCTGGTCCGATCAGCTCCCTGAAACGGTGAACGGCGCGGAAGACGGGAATGCCGGAGGCATCCGCGATCCGCGCGATCCGGGCGGGCGTCGGCCCGGTTTTGTCGGCGCGCGTCAGCACGATGCAGTCCGCGCGCCGGAGACTCTCCGCGGGTTCGCGCAGTTCGCCGCGCGGCAGCAGGCGGCCGTTGCCCAGCGGCCTTTCCGCGTCCAGCAAAACGATGTTGATGTCCCGAAAAATCTGCCGGTGTTGAAATGCGTCATCACAGATCAGCACGTCGGCGTTGAATCGTTCGATAGCTGACTGTCCGGTCAGTGTCCGTCGGGCGCCGGTGATTACCGGAACGCCGGGCAGCGACCGGGCGATCAGCAGCGGTTCGTCGCCCGTCTCTGCTGCGCTTTGTTCTACATTTGCTCCGTCGGAAACGATCCTGACGGGTCCGGTATTTTGGCCGCCGTATCCGCGGCTGAGGACGGCCGGCCGGTATCCGTGCCGCGTCAACATTTTTGCCAGTCCGATTACGCAGGGGGTTTTGCCTGTGCCGCCGACGGTCAGATTTCCCACGCTGATCACCGGACAGGCGAGCCGGACGGACTTCAGCATTTGCCGGTCGTAAAGACGGTTGCGGGAGAAGACGATCAGCCGGTAGATCAGGGAGCCCAGATGGAGGATTGCCCGGGTCGGACTGAAGCGGCGAACCGGATCGTCCTCATTCCAAACCCTTTGCCAGTCGATCATTGCCGTTTCCCTCGTCCTTGAACTGCAGGTTGTACAATCGGTAGTATTCGCCTTTTTTCTCCATCAGCGCGTCGTGGTTCCCTTCCTCCACGATTTCTCCGTTGACCAGCGCGATGATCCGGTCGGCGTTGCGGATCGTGGAAAGGCGGTGCGCGATGACCAGCGTGGTGCGCCCCTTCATGAGGTTGTCCAGCGCTTCCTGGACTTCGATTTCCGCTTCCGTGTCCAGCGAAGAAGTCGCTTCGTCCAGGATGAGAATCGGAGCGTCCTTGAGCAGCGCCCGCGCGATGGAGATGCGCTGCTTTTCTCCGCCGGAGAGTTTGGTTCCCAGTTCGCCGATGTTGCTGTCGTAGCCGTTGGGCAGCCGCAGGATGAAATCATGGGCGTTGGCCGCGCGGGCCGCATTGTAGATGTCTTCCTCCGTCCGCTGGATGTCGCCGTAGGCGATGTTGTTTTTGACGCTGTCATTAAAGAGAATCGTTTGCTGGGTGACGATGGCAATCTGGCCGCGAAGCGACTGCAGGGTGACGTCGCGGATGTCATGGCCGTCGATCAGGATGCGGCCCGCGGAAACGTCATAAAAGCGGGGAATCAGATTCACCAGCGACGTTTTG
>JAAZOZ010000346.1 GCA_012797505.1 Smithella sp.
CGGTATGACGAAAAGGGTGCGAAAATGACTTTTTACGAACTTGTCAAAAAATGAGTTTTCAGAAAACTTGATCCACAAATCAGCCTATCGGAGAAAAGGAGAAATCTATGAAGAAGCTCTTGCTTATCATAATGATCGTGTTCTCAGCCTTTGTAGTGGCAATCCCGGCTGGTGCTGCAGCCAATCCCGGTTTTGATGACAAAGAAATTCGCATTGCCCAATTTGGCCCCCAGACAGGTCCTGCCGCACCCTGGGGCGCGGTGGCGCGCGGCGGCGCTCTGCTGGCTGAAATTGTGAACGCGGAAGGCGGCATCCACGGCCGCAAAATCAAATATTTTATTCGGGATGATCAGTACAGTCCGGCGGTGGCCCAGATGGTGGTCAAGGAGCTGGTGGACAAACACGGCATCTTTGCCTTTACCGGCGGCGTTTCCGGCGCCGGAGGGCACGCAGTGAAAGATTATCTGGCGGCCAATAAAGTGCTCTGGGTCGTTCCGGGGACCGCCGCGCTCAACACGGTGGCCGACAGGGACAAAAACGGCATGCCGAGCCTTTACCGTTACTGCTCGTACCCCCTGTTTGAGGATGAGGCGAGCATTGTCACCAAGTATGCCGTGGAAAAACTCAAATACAAGAAGATCGGCATCGTTTACCAGAACGATGTGTTTGGAAAAGGCGGCCTGACCGGTTTGCGGCAGCGCCTGGCAACTTACAAGATGAAGCCCGCCGAAGAAGCCCCGGTGGAGCCGAATGAAAAAGACCTGACCTCGCAGATGCTCCGGATGAAAAATTCCGGCGCGGAATGCGTCCTCATGTGGGTCAGCCCCACATTGGCGGTCATCACGCTCAAGACCGCCCAGACGGTCGGCTACAAGCCCCAATGGATCGCGTTTGACGGCCTCTCCGACTATCAGATGATGTACAAAATTACCGGAGGACTCTTTGAAGGTGTGATCACCGCCGCGTTCGTGCCGCCCATCGACTCCAATGAACCGCTCGTTGTAAAATACCGGGAAGCCGCCAAGAAATATGCGCCGGAGGAAACCTGGGGCACATACGTTCTGGCCGGCATCATGTTCATGGAGCCGCTGATCGAGGCCCTCAAGCGAACCGGCCCGAATCTGAGCACGGAAGCCGTCATCACCGAGCTCAATAAATTCAAAAACTGGAAGGGACTGGGAGCGCCGATCACCTGGACGCCGCAGGTGCATCAGGGCACCGACTCCGTCCAGATCCAGAAATGCGGTCCCAAAGGCAGTTACATTCTGCTGCAGGACTGGACCAGGAACGAACTGGCCACCTGGAAAAAGCAAAAATAGAAACACAAGACAGGCGGGGCCCGGCTGCCTCGCCTGTCTGTTTATTTCAAAAGATATTCCTTGCTATTTATACGGATTGCCTGTATTCATGCCGCAATGAATAGCGAAGCCCATTGACCTTCCCACCTTTCTAAATCAGAAATTTGTTAAGGATAATCCCGCTAATCACAACAGGATCCGCGCCGTGTTTGAGGCCTGTCCTTCAGACGTCATCATCAGCGTTTGCGGGCGCCGGCTTTTACCAGCCTTATAACGGTTTTGCATCGGATGGAATTTGAACAGATGCTGGTACATAAAATTAAGGATATAAAATGAGTTTTAAGAAGTTTCAGTTGAATGAAAAAATTATGGCGGGAGTGGCCGCCGCCGGCTATCAGGAGCCGACCCCCATCCAGGATCAGTCCATCGCGGCGATCATCCAAGGCCGGGACATCATGGGACTGGCCCAAACCGGAACCGGCAAGACCGCGGCCTTTGTGCTGCCGATTTTACAGCGCCTGATGTCGGGGAAACCGCGTCAGGTTCGCGCCCTGATCCTCGCGCCCACACGGGAATTGTCCGAACAGACCCACGAGGCGATTCGCGAGCTGGGACAAAAGACCCGGCTTTCCAGCGCGGCCATCTATGGAGGCGTCAGCATCCAGAGCCAGATTACCAAACTGCGTTCGCGCGTGGATATCGTTTCCGCCTGCCCGGGCAGATTGCTCGACCATATCGGCCGCGGCACCATTGATTTATCAGGCGTCGAAGTGCTCGTTCTGGACGAAGCCGACCACATGTTCGACATGGGATTTCTGCCGGACGTGCGCAGGATCGTCAGACATCTGCCGGCCCATCGCCAGACCCTGCTTTTTTCCGCCACCATGCCGCACGAGATTCGCAGCCTGGCGGATGATCTGCTTTGCCGCCCCGTCCACGTCGAGATCGGACACATCGCCCCCGCGATGACCGTTTCCCACACCTTTTATCCGGTACAGATGGATCAGAAAACCGCGCTGCTCAAAGACATTCTGGAAAAAACCGAGACATCTTCCGTGCTGGTTTTTACCCGGACAAAATCGCGCGCCAAAAACCTGGCCGAACAACTCAACAGAGCAGGACATACAGTGACGTCCCTGCACGGCAACCTCACGCAGCAGAAACGCAGGCAGTCCCTGGACGGCTTTCGGGACGGTCGCTACCAGGTCATGGTCGCCACGGACATCGCCGCCCGCGGCATCGACGTCACCCGGATTTCGCACGTCATCAACTACGACATGCCCGCGACCACCGATGCCTACACGCACCGCATCGGACGAACCGGACGCGCCGAGCGAACCGGAGATGCGTTTACCTTCATGACCGGACAGGACGGCGAACAGATGCGGTCCCTCAAAAAGCTGCTGGGCGACAAACTGCGCTATCAGAACGTCGAAGGGTTAACCATCGGACCATCCGC
>JAAZOZ010000347.1 GCA_012797505.1 Smithella sp.
AGCGCGAGGATTTCCTGATTGCTGTCCACTTCCCCTCCGGTGCGGTGCGCAAACGCGCGCGAAACCGCGCTCATGTCGGTAAAGGACACCAGAGCGATCGCAACGGCGGCGGCGAACAGCTTGCCGATTTCGGCAAACGATACGTCGGGAATCCGGAATTGCGGCAGTCCCTGCGGCAGCGGACCGATGACGGCAATTCCCTCCCGAATGGGCGCGGAAAGCCAGGGCACGAGGATCGTCGCTCCCGCCACGGCAATCAACACGCCGGGAACCATCGGCGCCCACCGGCGGAATCCGAGAATCACCGCCAGACAGGATAAACCGATGACACACGCCATCGCGTGAATTTGTCCGCTTCCGATGCCCTGCAGCAGGTCGCCGGTTTCCGCAAGGAAGCTGCCCGGACTGACGGAGAAGCCGAGCACTTTGGGCAACTGGCCGACCAGCACGGTCAGCGCGATGCCGTTGATATAGCCGTCCCGGACGGGCCTGGAGAGAAGATCGGTAATGAAGCCGAATTTGGCCAGGCCAGCCAGAATGCACAACAGCCCAGACAAAACCGCCAGCATGGAAGCCAGCGCCACCGCCTTTTCCGGATTGCCGGCGGAAAGCGGCAGAATCGTCGCGGCGATGAGGCCGACCAGCGCGGAGTCCGGTCCCAGAACCATAATGCGGCTGGGACCGAAAACGGCATAGGCGATCAGCGGAACGATGGTGGCATACAGACCGTAAATGGCGGGCAGGCCCGATGCCGCGGCATAGCTCATCCCCACCGGAACCAGGAGGGCTGTCAAGGCCAGTCCGGCGGCAAGGTCGCGCCACAGCCAACCGCGCTGATACCCGCGCAGCGTCGCAAGCAGGGGAATCCAGCGGGCAAGACCGCCACGGTGATTTTGACGGGCAAAGGGATTCGTTTCCGGATTTTGTGGAGCCGCCACGGCGCACCTCACGGCATTTAGTGAGAGCTTTGATCATCTCTGTGTCAAAAGCGAACGAAGTGAAGCAATCTCATCAGCATTGGATGTTTGAAGAGATCGACACGTCACTTCGCTCCTCGCGACGACAAAATCGTAGTAGTTATGTAAAGCTCTCTTCGTGGCTGTGAGTTTATAAATTTTTGACTTTTTTTACAATATGAAATCCCTTCCGCCTGATTTCCTCCGCGGCATTTGTCATTTTTGTAAAATCGGTGTATAGATCAATTGCTTTTTCCGAAGTTCCGGCCCGGAGGTCCGCCATGATCAGGTCCCATTGCAGCACGCCGTTTAAAACGCTGGCAGGACTGCTCGCTGTTTTCGTCTTCCTGTCGCTATCCGGCTGCGACTATCTCAAATTTGTCGGGCAGAAGAGGACGCTGAAAAATGAATTCCACAATCACCCGAAGATGGAACTTCTGCGGGAGCTGTCTCCGGAAAACTGCTACACGCTCTTCGGCGAGCTCGATCACCCAAAAGATTACGACGGATCATTCCTCGTCGTCGGCGTCTCCGACCGGTACCAGAATCGCGAAATCGTCGCCAAACGGGTTGTCTTAAATCCGGCTCTGTTTTATTCCGTCATGGCGCCGGAAGGAGACTACGATATTTATGTGTTTGCCGATCTCAACGGGGATGATCTTTTTCGCGACAACGAACTGGTCGGCCGGACGACGCCCGGCAAGCCCATTCCCATCGGGCGGAAGTATGCCGAGGACAATATCCTGGTCAAAGGGCCGACTCTCCGCCTGGATCTCGATCATCCCCAAAAAGCCGATTTCCCGCTCGCGGTCGGCGGCATCACGCGAAAAAGCAGGTACGCGTCCCTCGATGACGAATTCTTTGATCCCCGCTACGGCACCATGGGGCTCTATCGGCCGATGGAGCTTCTCGCCCACACCCAGGGCCCCTTCTTTCAACTGGAGGACTATGATCCGCACAAAACCCTGATCCTTTTCGTCCATGGCGTCGAGGGCACCCCTCAGGACTGGAAGTATATTGTCGAGGGGCTGGACCGGAAAAAATTTCAGCCCTGGTTTTACTTTTATCCGTCCGGGTTGCCCCTGGAAAAGCTCGGCAACACCCTGGCCCGCTCCATTATGCTGCTGGATCAGACACCCGGCTACGGCATCTCCAACCTGATCATCGTGGCGCACAGCATGGGAGGTCTGGTGGCGCGCGCGGCCATCGACCGGCTGTGCCGGGACGGAAAACCCCGCTGCTTCAGGATGTATATTTCCTTTTCGTCGCCTTACGGCGGCATCGAAGAGGCACGGGAAGGCGTGAAAAGCGCGCCGGCCATGGTTCCCTGCTGGATCGACGTGGCGTCGGACAGCGAATTCCTGCAGCGCATTTACAGCACCGATCTGCCGAAGGACGTTCCCTTCTACCTGTTTTTCGGCTACCGCAATAAGTCGGGCGCCAGCGGCGACGGCACCATCACCCTGCGCAGCCAGCTGGACGATCGGATTTACGTGAAGGCCGTCAAAACCTACGGCTTTGACGCCACGCACGTGGGCATCCTCAACGACGCGTCCGTCAGAAAGGTTTTCAACGAGATTTTAGAAACCGTTGAACCCTGATCACGGCGCGGTTCGACGGAAGGAGAAAAACGCTTGAAAAAAATATTCTTGCTGCTGTCCATACTTATGCTGGTCCATCCGGCCTGGGCGGACGAGACGGTTAAAATCGGTTTTCTCGGACCCACGACGGGGCCCTTCGCCAGCGTGGGCAGAGAGGCCGGACAGGTTCTGACCCTGATGGCGGCGGACATCAACGGCCGCGGCGGCCTGCTGGGCCGGAAGGTGGAGATGGTCTTTGCGTCCGAGGGAGAAGACGACCGGACGGCCGCCTCAGCCGCGCAACAGCTGATTCAACAGGGGGTGGTCGCCGTCATCGGCCCGCACACATCGGACAGAACACAGGCCGTTCAGAGCATTTTTCACGAAGCCGGGATTCTCCAGATTTCTTACGGCGCCACGGCCGTGCCGCTCACGGAAAAAGGATTCCCCTATTTCTTTCGAACCTGCCCCCGGGACGATGAACAGGCCAAAGCGTTTGTCCGGGTGCTCCGGAAGCTGAACTTTAAAAAGATCGCTGTGCTGCACGATCAAAGCCTTTACGGAAAAAGTCTGGCCCAAGCCGTCGCGCATCAGCTTTATGCCTGGATGATTTCCACGGTCTATAGCGGATCCCTGACGCCGGGCCAATCCGATGACACGGAACTTCTGAAAAAGATTCAGGCGGCAGCCCCGGACATGATCTTCTTCGCGGGCTATTATCCGGACGCGGCCGGGCTCCTCCGGGCAAAGCGACAACTTCAGTGGAAGGTGCCTCTCATGGGAGGCGACGGCGTGAATCATCCGCAACTGGCGGCGCTGGCGGGCAAAGACGCGGCGGAAGGTTTTCATTTTTTGAGTCCGCCCAACCCCGAGCATCTGGAAACACCTCCAGCCAAGGCGTTTCTCGAGCGTTTCCGGAAGGTCCATGCCGGGAACCTCTCGTCCGTGTATCCGCTTCTGGCCGGCAACGCCTTTCTGGCGTTTACCCAGAGCGCGACGCAGATGAAAACCACTGAAACCAAAGCCGTGGCCGATTATCTGCATCGCCGGTATTTCAATAAATCCGGCCTGACCGGAGAGATCTTTTTCAACGTCTGGGGGGATGTGGTCAACGACCTCTACGCCGTCTATTTCGTGGATGCCAACGGCCGCTTCATCCTGAAAAGACAAATTCTGCATGGCGATTTTATCTAGCGATCGCCATTTTATGCGTCATCCTGAAAGAAAGGGAGGCTGGTTGTTCCGAATGAAAAAATACATTGTCCTATCCATGATTCTATTGCTCGCCGGCTGCACGGTAAGCCCCGTGCTTTATCCCAACGCCCACTTAAGCAGTGTCGGAAATGATCAGGCCGAGCGGGACATCGCCCTGTGCCGGGAGCAGGCGGACCTGTACATCAAGACGAACCCGGCCGGGGAAACCGCGAAGGGAGCGGCCATCGGCGGCATCGGCGGCGCCGTGGTCGGCGGCGCGATGGGCGCGGTGGACGGAAGCTTCGGCAAGGGCGTGGGCATGGGCGCGGCCGGGGGCGCGGCGGCGGGGCTGGTCGGCGGAATCCTCCGGGCTTCCCAGCCCGATCCGCTCTACATCAATTTCGTCAATCGCTGTCTGAATGAAAAGGGCTACGAAATTGTCGGATGGCAGTGACCGATCAAGGATAAGTCGTCATGAAAATATCCCTGCTGGACCGGAGCCTCTACTACAAAGGGCTGATGATTCTGATTCGCCAGGACCGTGAGATTCATGAAAAAGAAAAGAAACTCATGATGAGCATCGGGAAGAAGCTCGGGTTTGAGCGGAAATTCTGCGCCAAAACTATCGAGCACATCCTGGTCAACCACTACATCACCGACGAGCCGCCCCGTTTCTCGAAAACCGGCGTCGCCCGCTCTTTTCTCCTGGACGGGCTTCGGCTCTCCTCGATCGACGGCCGGATTCACGAAGCGGAGATCGCCTGGCTTGCATCGGTGGCCGAAAGCAACGGCCTTGCCGATTTCTGGGCCGCGGCGCTGGAGCAATTCCGGTCTTCGCCCCCCGCCGGCATTTCCGACGATCACTTCGAAGTGACCAAATTTCAATGGTGACGCTTCGCGCGGCGGCGATAACGCCTACCGGAAAATTTTGACAAGCTCCGCCGCGGACACCTGATTTTTGTTTTTGATCGTCCGCTTGCCGTCCGATTCCCCCGTGACCGTGCAGGTTTTGAACTTCGTGCAGTCCCCGTCCCCATCCGGCCGGAACCCCCGGCACACCCGCAGGACATCGGGCGATATTTCATCGATCAGCACGATTTTGCCGTCGCCGTATTTCAGCCGTCCCAGCTCGAACTTTCCGTCGATGACATGCAGATTTCGGGAAGCAAACTCTTTCGAAACGATGTCGGCGATTTTTTGCACCAGTTTCACGCTCTGGAGGATTTCCTTTCGGGTCAGCGCGCCTGTCTCGGCCAGCGCGTCCATCGTGATCAGAATGTCGCTGTCCCCTTTCGTCCACGCCTCGACCACCCGATGGAGATTCTTGCAGGGCCGGACGAAGGGATAACGCCTCCAGAAGCTTCCGGTTGCGTTGTTTCTCCAGGTAAATTCCAGATTGGAGAGAGGGGCCGAACCGGGAAACGTCGGCCCCTGCGCCTTCATGCTCAGTGGGACAGCCGGCTCCACGATCATTTCGTTGTCGCTGATCGTATCGATGTAGTGCGTCGCAACGCCCTTTGATTTCAGAAGCCGGAAAAAATACGTTGCAAACCGGCATGCGATGGCGCCTTTGCCCGGAATTTCCCCGACAACGACGTCGTATCCCGGGTCAAAAACCGGTTTGCCGTTTTCGAAGTAGCCGGTGCCCCGGTCGGTAAAGACAAACCGATACTTTCCTTTGTACGCCCCGCTTGTGATTCGGAATACATCTTTCGACTTGCCGCGGTAAACCAGGTTTTTCTCCGTCATCTGTGTCCCCCCGTCAGGAATGAATTATCAAAATAACAGCCGTTGCCGTGCCGTTCTGTAAAAAAATCAGGATGCTGCATATAAAGAAAGCCCGGACGTGTCAAACGAAAACTGTTTCCAGGGGGTCCTTTAATTCGTTGACATCGGGGCCCCCGTTTTTTATAGTTTGCCCGGCAAACCGGAGCCAGCCCGGCGCGCCGCATCTCCCCTGGAGAACGCATGTGAAAACCAGCGGCAAAACGGCCCTCCTGTTCATACTCTACCTATCGCAGGGCCTCCCCTTCGGCTTCCAGGCCACGGCGCTTCCCGTTCTCCTGCGGGAAAGAGGTGGTTATTCCTCAAACATCCCCAATTGAACAAGGCGATAATCTTCCGTCTCCTGTCGCCTGATATAATCACGGACTGTTTTCTCATCCGCACCAACCGTTGATACAAAGTAGCCGCGAGCCCAAAAATGTTGACCTGTAAAATTCTTTTTCCGCCCCATGTACGTTCTCGCAATCTGTACGGCACTTTTGCCTTTCAGATAACCTACAACCTGAGAAACCGAATACCTGGGCGGCATCGATATCAGCGTGTGGATATGATCGGGCAAAAGATGCCCCTCCATCACTTCGCACTCTTTCTGCGCTGCGAGATCCCTGAACGTTGACCCCAAATACTTCCGCAGCTCCACATACAACGTCTTCTTCCGATACTTCGGCATCCATACCACGTGATACTTGCATTCCCATTTCGTATGGGGTAAACACCCATCTCCCACTGTTTGCCTCCTATGCTGTAAACTTTGAGCGGTTCACAGCGGGAAGCCTTTCCTGTAGTCCCGGAATTGTCAAACTCTGGGAGTCCCCCGGCATAGCCGGGGGTTTACTCAGGAGAAATTAACCAATTGGCCTTGGATTAGTGCCATCATGAAAGCTTAATGGAATAAATACAAATGACCATGTATGTTGTACAAACCGTTGATGTGAATTGGTGCCCCTGGCGTGAGTCGAACACGCGGCCCACAGATTAGGAATCTGTCGCTCTATCCTGCTGAGCTACAGGGGCAGCCGGATTTGATATTCCCGAAGGATGCGGCGGTTTAACATTCTTTGCCGGCGCTGTCAACCTCCCGCGCTTTCACGCGTTCTTGAAATCCTTCAACTTTCAAAGAACGTCTTGCAACAAGATGATGGATAAAACGTTTACAGGGATGCCTGCCATTCATCGCATCATTAAAATTGCTGATCCCTGGATCGAAGTCAGCCACAGGGTAGCAAAAAAATGCGGCAAAAGCCAAGCAAATGTCCAACTGAAAGAATGCAACTCCTTCGGCATGCTGACAGTCTTCTCCGCAATCAAAAAGTCTCCTGTTCAGAGAGGCTGCGGAGAAATATTTGAAATGGCCGAAGGCAGGCAAGAAAAGCCGGGTTGATGATTTTCTTGTGTCGATGATTTCCTTGTTGACAGGCGAAGTTGTTTTTCTTATAGTCTGACGCCAAAAATAATCTGATCAAAAAATAGCAGGTAAAGAAGCGTGACCGAAGAAACTTTACTGATCGAAGCCGTACCGCTGAAACTGGCCTTGAAATCAACTGTCCGTCATAACGCGGCCGCCAGGAACGAAGGAGAAAGTATTTGGGTCCAGGCAAAAAGACGGCACAACAGAGGATATGGCGAGGGTTGCCCGAGGGTCTATGTGGCCGGCGACAACCTGGAGTCCAGCCTCCAATGGATCAAGGAAAATTTTTCCAACGGTCAGGTAAATTTTGCAACGTTGGAGGATGTGCAACAGTGGGCCTGTTGTCATGAACAAAACATCGATCGTTACCCATCGGCATGGTGCGCCGTTGAAATGGCGATGCTTGACCTGCTGGCCCGGGAAAAAAACTGCTCTGTTGAGAAACTGCTGCGCTTGGATGATTTCAGGGGTTACGGTCGCTATACCGCCGTTATAGGAGATGATAAAGGCTGGAAATATGCCGCCCTGGCCGATCAGTATCTGATTCGCGGACTCCGGGATTTCAAAATCAAGTTAAGCGGCAATCTGGAGCGTGACCTGGAGAAGATGGATCTGCTGGAAACATTATCGATGCAGCATCAGGTTCCTTCCCCCCGTATTCGTCTCGATGCCAATAATTTATGGAAGAATCATTGTGACGAAGCCGTCGCCTACACCCAGGCCCTGGGAATCGGACGCATATTCGCCATGGAAGAACCTGTGGAAGCAGGACATGTCGAAGAGATCAGCAAGTTCAGCGTGGCCACGGGGCTTCCTGTTATTCTGGATGAGAGTTTATGCACCCTGA
>JAAZOZ010000348.1 GCA_012797505.1 Smithella sp.
AAACGGATCCAGGGCATCCAAAATACCCCCAAAATCCATAGGCACACGACCCAAAATCAGGCATGACGTAAATGAATGCAATAACTCAACTATTACCGAATTGTTCACCTAGCGCTGTCGAAGCCGGGGGACGCTGTGATGGAAAAATCCTTGCCTTTGGTCATTTAGCCAACCCTACCAGAAGTTTTTCCGCTTCTTTTTCCAATTTTCAGAAATACTCTTGTTCAGTGCAAGGGCCATGAATCCAATTTCCCGTTAATTTATGATTATGATTTTTATGCGTGGCAACCATTGATGATTGTCGCGCGCAGTTCTTTTACAAAATCAATCATTACCGTCGCACTGGTTTTGTGCGGTCTTAACCAGCCGTGATCATCCCATTGCCTCAAGCTCATCTTCCGTACCTGTTATAAATATTTTGGGTGACGCAAGTACTTCCTGGAGAAAATGATCTTTTTCTCTTTTTCTTTTGATGAATTCACTTTCCGTTAAACGGTAGGGATTAATCTCCCGGCCAAGTTTCTCCGATACGTCCATCAAGAGACCTGTCAGTTTTCTCAGGCCGATATCGCCGATGATCATCAGATCAATATCGCTTGCGGTTTTTTCTTCTTTTCTGGCAAACGATCCGAAAACGAAAGCGATCTTGATTTTCGGTTCGGCGGTCAACGCTTGCTTTAGCAAATCCGCAAGCCCGTTGGTCTTGAGAACCAGATTTCTGATTTCCGGATAAAGGGGATGATTCGTATTGGCTTTGTAATAGCTGCGATTGCCGTTCTTAATTCGGGTGATAATATCCAGGCGCAATAATTTTTTGATTTCCTGCTGAACGGTTCCCACAGCAAAACCGGTCCGTCTTTCGATTTCCCGCAGGTGAAGGCTCTGTTTTTCGACGCCAAAGAGGTTACGAAAGATTTCCGCGCGTATATTCGATGACAGTATTTCAGCTAAAATTCCCATGGTGTGTATGCTTATACCATACATTTGTATGTTATGGCCATACAATATTTCTAATTCTACTTTGCAATCAAGATGACACTATGATATATAATCGACATGGAGGTGAGCCATGTCGAAACAATCTAATATTGGGAAAGAAGAAATAGAACGAGCGAAACAAATGCGTGACCAGAGTACATCGATAACTCAATACCGTAAGGCTCTTTCAGTGATTTTAATGAGCCAGTTGGGCCTGACTGCCGATCTTGTTTCCGAATTACTTGGCGTCAGTCGTCGAACTGTTTTCCGGAGTCTGGGAGATATTCGCAGTCAAGACGTCACCGACAAGAAATTATGGGGTGGGCGACGTCATTGTTCCATGACGGTCGAAGAGGAACGGGAATTTCTTGATCCATGGGAAAATCTGGCAACTGCTGGTGGCATTCTAACTGTGCCGCCAATCCATGCGGCCTTAGTGGAGCGCTTGGGCTATGCTGTGCCTATGTCAACCACATATCGGTTATTGGCGCGTCATGGTTGGCGAAAAGTCCAACCCGACACAAAACACCCCAAAAGCGATCCGGAATTGCAGGACGAATTTAAAAAAAATTCTCCGAAGAAGTGGTTGCCGCCAGCATGAAAAATAAAACCCATCGGCCTTTGAGATTGATGTTTCAAGATGAAGCGCGTTTTGGCCGAATGAGCGATCCGCGATCCTGTTGGGCACCCGCTCCCCACAGGCCGGTGGTGAATTTGGCCTTGGTTCGGGAATTCCGTTACGAATATGCCGCCGTCAGTCCATGGGATGGTTGTCTGGATTTCATGACCGCTGAAAAAATGAATACGGATCATATGTCGCGTTTCTTACTTCAAGTCAGCGATGCGCACGGAGAGGAGTTTATCGTTATGGTCGTCGATGGAGCATCATCGCATCGATGTAAAGAACTTAAAGTTCCCGATAATATAGCCCTGCTCAGGCTTCCACCTTATTCACCGGAACTGAATCCGGCAGAACAAATATGGAATAAACTCCGGAGAGATTACTTTTCAAACCGTGTTTTCGATTCATTGGAGGCGGCAACAAAACAAGCCGAACGAGGGCTTTCGGAAATGGCAACAAATAAATCGGCTACCCGTCAATTAACCAATTGGCCTTGGATTAGTGCCATTTTGAAAGCATGATGGAATAACAACTTATGGAATTCATCTTCCAGTAACCACCTTTAGTGGGTCCAACGTGTGCGATCACGTTTTTACTTTTTTATCTCCTTATATCGTGACCAAAAGCGTCCGGCCTTTATCGGTAAGCCGGTATTTTTGAAGACTGCTTGTCGGTTTTTCCGGCACCGTCAGCGCGAGAAGGTCTTCTGCCAGATGAGGCTTTAAGACCTGGTCCCTGAACTTGGTCCTGTTTGTTCTTCCGGCAATCGCCATTAAATCAGTTATTGATGGTGACTCTATACACTCTAAACCGATTATTTTTTTGCAGACGGTGTTTTTAAGCGGACACAAACGTTTTGATATAATCGTTCTCCCCCGCTTTTGGGAATAACGCTTACCCATTCCGGATGGTCATACTGATGCCGGTCCAGGACTTTTCCATTCTTGTCGAAATCGATGATCTCTTCCATCCGGATCCGCCGGTTTGCGCAATTCATTTCCCATAAAACCGTTTCATGATGATACGCTTTATATTTTATGGATTTCTCCGGATCGTACTTTTTGACTTCTTCAATCCTGTCTTCTCTGGCTTCATCCGTTATGGTCCTGTATGTCCAAACCAGCAGAATGCCGGGTGACTTCGTTATTATTTTCTTGTTGTAAAATGAATTGTATTGGAGAGGCTCCCATATTTTAGGATTGGGCGGTTCGGCCAAACAAACGGATAAAGAGGAAAGGATGAAAAAAAATATAACGGAAGTCCACGTAATCTTAAGCCCCATGACTTGTTGCCCTCTAATGTTTTCGTAACGTGTTTCAGGCATAACCTCGAATGGAACATCTATCAATACAAAAAAGAGCGCTTTGCGGTTCACCGCAGCTGATATAAAGGGCTGTCCTTTCCGAAGTTGATGATCAGCGGCGTCTGTTCATGGCCGATCTGCCGGGAGATTTGTGAAGTCATCCGCTGGGAATATTCCCCCAAACCCACGATGCTGACCTTGCCGTCTTTGTATTTGTCCGCCTGACGGTTGTTGTTCAATCCGTCCAGCAGGGTGTAAGTGAAAAGACCATTGCCCTGATACCCGTCCATCGCCGCCTGCTGGTCATTGGCCGAGGCGAAAATATGCAGCCCCATCTTCCTGGCCAGCACGGACATCCGGGCGTCATAAAGACCGCTGATGATCGTGTCCACGCCGCCCGCGTGGCAGGTATCGAAGATGAACAACTGGCTTAAGGCTTTAATCTTCTTTGACATTTCCACGATTTCGTTGGAGCTGATCATGCCTGCTTCATCCATCCGGCCGTTGAAATCATGGGTGAGCATGTAATACTGATTTTGCAGCAGGACGCCGTGGCCGGCCACAAAAAGGATAAAGCTGTCCTGGGGTTGGACGGCTGTGGAAAGCGATTGGATTTTGCCGGTGATGCCGGCCTTGCTTGCCTGCGCGTCCGTCAAAAGCACAACATGAATGTTTTGAGGCTGATACAGCGTGGCCGACTGTGCCCTGATTTTCCCCTCCAGATCCGCGGCATCCTTGACGGCGTACCGGAGATTGACGCTGCTGTCTTTGTACTGGTTGATCCCGACGGAGAGAATGTAGAGATGCGGCTCTTCCGCTTTAATCCGGGAGCTGAACGCGGCGGTTTTCATATAGCTCTGGACGGTGTTGCCGCCGTTGAAGGCGGAAACGCTGACTTCATTCTCGCCGGCAATGGCGTCGATCTCCCGGCAGTCTTCAAAGACATCGCCTTTCGGTTTTCCGGAAATCGGCGATACGTCGGTTCGGGCCTTGATGTTGACGCTGCGCATGTTCGCGTAAATGGATCCGCTGTCCAGCGACACAAGCCGGGCCGGTTCGGCCCCGATTTTGGCGACTTCCCGGTAATAGCCGTCGGACTGAACGAGCTTGCCGTTGTGGAACAGGCGCACTTCGCCGATGCCGCCGCCCGCGCTTGTGGCCTGGTAGCAGATCCTGACCTTCGGCGAATCCGTCTGCTGCGGCAAGGCCGTAAATTCAACCGTCGGCGGCGGGCTTTTCAGCGCATCATCGATCGTGAGCGTGATCAGGCTCGAGATGTCCTCGCCTTTGAGCTTTGCCGACACGATGTCCGGGCGGTAAAAAACATCATAGAACTGGTCGATGCCATAGACCTTGCTGCCCACTTTGATATGGAGATATTGATGGCCGTTGAGGGATGAATTGTAATAGCCTTCCGGGGTCAGAACAATCCACTCGCCGTTTTGTAAACTGACGAACTGGGCGATCTCCCTGCCGGCGGAGATGTCCCAGAGTTTTATCGCGCCGTCCTGTCCTCCGGTAAGAAAATAATTTTCATGGCGCGAGAAGTCCACCGCGGGAACATTTCCCAAATGACCGGCAAACTTCTTCAGGATTCTGCCGGAATCCATATCCCACAGTGAAAGTGTGCCGCCGAAAGATTTGGAGGTGAGCATGCGGCGCGCATCCGGGGAAAAGGCTCCCGCCCGGATGCCCTGCGAGCCGCTTTTCGCCCCGGCGGCATTGACATCATCCGCGGTAAATGTCCTGATCTCCCGGCCTGTGGCGGCATCCCAGATTTTAACGACTCGGTCGCCGCTGCGCGAGAAAACCTGCCTGCCGTCCGGCGAGAAAGCCACAGAGGCGATTTGCCACTGGTGTCCGGCGAAGGTCTGTATCCTGTCGCCGGTCTGGACATCCCACAGCATCAGTGTTTTATCAAAGCTCCCTGAAAGCAGGAATCTGCCGTCCGGTGAAAAGACGATGGACTTGACGCCGTCCGTATGCCCGGACAACGTTCTGATTTCCTTTCCTGAAGCGGCGTCCAGGATTCTGATGGTGTTGTCCCGGCTGCCGGAGGCGGCATATTTTCCGTCCGGAGAAAAGGCGACGTCCAGAATCAGCGCCTCATGACCGGAAAACGTCCACAGTGCTTTATCCGCGGCGACATCCCAGCATTTCACGGTTTTATCAAAGCTCCCGGAAAGGATGATTTTGCCGTCGGGAGAAAAAGCCACGGCGTTGACCGCATCTGTGTGTCCCCTGTACGTGCGGATTTTTTTGCCCGCGGCAATGTCCCAGAGATTGAGGGCGTCTTTTTTGTACCCTCCGCCGGAAATGAGGTATTTGCCGTCGGGGGAGCAGCGGATCGCGTTGATTGTATCGCTGCCCGTGGGGGCGAAAATCTTGGCAGCGATATCGGCAGCCGTGATGGAGGGGGACTCCGCTGTGACGGGTTTCGCGGCCGCTGCCGTTTTAGTCGCTCCCGTGGGATGTCCCACCGTTCCCGACAGATATTGCGCTTTCTCGCCCCTGTGCGCGACCAGCAGGACGATTTTATCTCCGGGACTTATGGCGGCAACGGCATCCTGAAACTCGCCGGGCGTTTTGATGTCCTTGTAGTTGACGGAAAGGATAATATCATTGAGCCGGATGCCCATTTTTTCCGCCGGACTTTCATTGACCACTTCGGAGACAATAACAACCGGCCACCGTCCATATTCCATGTGCATGATCCGCATATCTTTTCCCGAAACCGGCTGAACGGCTACGCCAAACCAGGTTTTGTCTGCCGCGGATGCCGCCGTTGT
>JAAZOZ010000046.1 GCA_012797505.1 Smithella sp.
GTCCTCGTTTATGAAGGAAAAGGGCATGGCCATTTACAAGACGCCGGAACGCGTCGAGCTTATCGAAGCCATTCCCCGGAATCCCGTGGGGAAAATCATGAAAAACGTCCTGCGGGAAGACATCCGAAAAAAACTGGCGCAGTCATAAATTCAGGAGGCAATCGAATGAATCTGATATTGGATGATCGGGATCAGAAGTTTGTGCTTCAGGAATTGCTCGATACCGAAGATCTGTGCCGGATGCCGGCATGGTCGGACTTTTCTCCGGATATGTTCGACATGGCTCTCAAGGAGGCCCAGCGTCTGTCCGTGGAAGTGATTTTCCCCGCCCTGGTGACCGGGGATCGGGAAGGTTGCCGGCTTTCGGACGGGCAGGTCTTTGCGCCGCCGTCCTTCCGCCGTTGCTTCGACCTCTACCGCGATGGCGGCTGGATCAACATGGGGGTGTCCCCGGAGGCGGGTGGGCAGGGTTTCCCCATGGTGATTGCCATGGCCGCCAAGGAGTGGTTCATCCACAATTTTGCCTTCTTCTTCTATCCGGAACCGGGGCAAGCCGCCGCGCGATACTTTATCAAACACGTTCTGCCGGAAATTGGCGCGGCGGTAAATGCCTTCAAGAGCGAGGACCTTTCCATGATCGATATCCCGGAAGAAAGTTTTGCCGTTTAGGGTTGGAAGCGATCGTCATTAGGCAACGACGGTCGCTTTTTGACCGCTCGATGAACCGGTTCCGACATGGAGGTTTGCGGCATGCCGGAAACCACGCCGATCCTTCTCACCCTTCCGAGAGACGGCGCGAAGAAGATCGGATCGGTGGGCATGCCGGTCAGCGATGCCGAGGTGAAGCTTGTAGATCCGGGATCGGGAGAAGATTACGTTCTATAGGAGGGAGAAGGTGGCGCCCTACAAAGTGCCGAAGGTCATTCAATTCATGACGGCCCTGCCGTTGAGTGCCGTGGGCAAGGTGTTGAAACGTGAACTGCGCAAAATCATGAGCGCTGAATGACGAACTCGTAAAAGATCGAAAAAGGAAAGGAGTTAAAATCATATGAGCAGCACGGTTTATGAAATCAAAGAATCATCCATTGCCGATCCGGGGCCGTTGGGTCTGGCCTGCTTCGCGCTGACAACCTTTTGCCTGAGCATGGTCAATGCCGGCTTCGTGGACAAGTCGGCGACGATCGTGGTGATTGCGCTGGCCCTGATTTACGGCGGCGCGACACAAATTCTGGCCGGGATGTGGGAATTCAAAAAGAACAACGTCTTTGGCGCCACGGCGTTTGCCTCCTATGGCGCTTTCTGGATTTCGCTGGGCGTCTTTGACCTGCTGGCCACCCTGCAACTGGTCACCGTACCCGCACAGGGCGTTTGGCTGTTTTTGCTTGCCTGGACCATTTTTACCTTTTACATGTGGATCGGAAGCTTCGGCACCAACAAAGCGCTCCTGGTCACATTTACGCTGTTGCTTGTCGCTTTTATTCTGCTGACGGTTGGCGCAACCGGCAACCCTACCGCCCATACGCTGGGCGGTTATGTCGGCATTCTGACGGCGATCGCGGCGTGGTACGCATCGGCGGCGGGTATTTGGAATGCCGTGTTCGGACGCGTCGTGCTGCCGGTCGGACCCTCGAAAAAATGACACGGTTTTTTTGGGAAAAGAAAAATTCAAATTTCAGGAACCGCAAAAAACGGACATGAATTGAAAACGGAAATTCATAATTCCACGATGACGGAGGTTAAATGTCGGCAGGTATGAAATATTTGGATATTTACAAACAATCGATCGAGCAGCCGGACTTGTTTTGGGGCAAAGCCGGGGAGGCCATTGAGTGGACGAAGAAGTGGGACAAAGTGCTGGACGACACCAACAAGCCCTTTTACCGTTGGTTTGCAGGCGGAGAGCTGAACACCTGCTACAACGCCCTGGATTACCATGTGGCA
>JAAZOZ010000349.1 GCA_012797505.1 Smithella sp.
CGGGGAAAAAGTGGAGGCGGAAGTCAAAAGTTACATCGAGGCCCCCAGAGAACGGACATCGCTCATCGTATTGACGTGGGTCTCCCTGGTCATTCTGGTCGCCCTTCTTCTGACCCGGTGGCTGGCGGCCTGACGCTCTCCGTCCATCGATCGGGGCATCCGGAATTCCGAAGGGAGCCCCTTGATGAAAAAGACATTTTTTAACGCAGGAGTTGCATGATCATGAAAGCAAAAAAGCAGCCAAAACCGGCCACGGGGATGAACGTTCAGGAAACCCTCAACAAGGCGGTCGAAGAAATCCTGGAAAAAAAGCTGGACGATCTGGCAACGATCCTGTCGGGCTCCGACAACGGCAAAAGCAAACTTCATGCGGAAGTCATGGCGATGGTCGAAACGGGCCTTTTCAAAATCGCCCTGAGGCGCTCCGGCAACATCAAAAGCACGGCTGCGGCTTTTCTGGGCATTCATCGCAACACCTTTACCGATAAAATGACCAAACTGGGCCTTGACGGCGAATAAAAAGATCTTCTTTCCTGACCATCGGCGCCGGAGCCCCTCCCGCCCGCATCAAAAGCGATCCTCCCCAAAGAATGCTTTCTCCTGAAGCTCCCGGCAGGCTCTTCAGTCCCCCCGCAATCCTGTTTGCAACCAAAGGTCGCAACCGGTTTCCACCTTTTCATATCCACCACCAGACAAAGAAAACCTCCCGGGAAAATTCAGGAATGGTTTTTGCGTGACCGCCTTCGGAGGAAGCACGTGAAAAGGGGGAGCAGAACCATAGGAAGCACAGGAAGGAATAAATGTTGCCCAAAGATATCCCTTTGAGGGGCCATTGAGAGAGTTTTGTCCAATAAATCTTGGCGAAGCGAAAGATCAGCCTTTGACAACTGTTTGAGCCGAAGGCGAGTTTTGTCAAAGCCTTTCGCGAGCCTTAGATTTATACAAAACGCTCTTAAGGCAAGCGAAAAGGATATCTTTGGGTAACAGACCATTAAAAATATAGACCGAGAATGAGACCTAAAGGAAATAATGTTCCATACAAAATTGTCTTACATTTTAAAAAAATGGTTCTTTTTTGTAACACATTGCCGGATTTTTTTCGGCATTCGGCCGGCTACGGTTCACGGACCTGCCATCATCTTTGCCCCTCTCCTCCCCGGAAGATTGAATTGCGGTTTCGCCGGTCTGATGTCCTGCCGGTCTGCGCAAAAGGAGTCCGGAACCTCATCGGACCAAGCCCTTCGGGCTCTATGGGAAAAAGCAAAAAAGAACGGCTTGGAAAAAATCTTCAACGGGCAAACCGATCCGGCGGATTATCTGGATGGCCGGGAAACCATCCGGGCGCTCACAAACTGCGTCAAGGAGCTGAAGCGGGAGAATGTCCAGGAATATCTTTTTTTTCACCAAGAACGGGCCGTGAATTTGACCCGCATGACAGCCGGAATGAAAGCCTTTCTGGCCGATGAAGAGAAAATTCTGGAAGAACGGGCAGCGGGAATCAGCTCCGCCGACCTCGAAACCATCCATCGCCGGCTGCTGCTGTTTAAAGATATCTGCTGGATGCTGGATTGCGACATTCTGACCAATCTGCAAAAAGTCCTCTCGCTCTCCGGAGCGGAAAAATGTTCTTCGCTTCAACCGGCCGCCTTTCGGAAATACCGGAAGCTGAATCTGCTGTTAAACGCGCTGGACCGCCTGGAAGTCCGGGGAAGGGACTCGGCGGGCATCCAGCTGGCCTTCGTGCTGAAAAATGAAAGCGCCATCGAGGAGCTCGTGCGACGGATCGAAGAAACCGGATGGGGAGAGGATTACCGGCGCCGAACGCAAAAAGGCGATCTGTTGAACCGGTCCATTTTCATTTCAACCGGCCCCGGAGGTCATGGCGGCGGAATTCACGTTGCGTTTACATACAAAACCTTTTCCGTGGTCGGCGAACTGGGCCGCAATGTCGCCGACCTGCGGCAAGTGATCCGTCGGGACGGCATTCTTCGATTGTTTGCCGAACAGGCGTCGATGGACGAATCCGCCATTGCCCACACCCGATGGGCTTCCGTAGGCTCCATCACCGAGGAAAATTGTCATCCGGTCAACAATGCCGCCGTCCGTCCGGAGCCGCCTGTTTTCCCCGCGTATCCGGGATTGGAAGCGCACATCAGCGTGGTCTTGAACGGGGACATCGACAATTATCCGGCGCTCCGCAGGGATTTGGAAAAGGACGGGGAAGAGATTGCACCGGACGTCTCGACGGATACCAAAATCATTCCCCTGCAAATCGAAAAATATCTGAAGGCGGGGAGAAATCTGACGGACGCGTTTCGACTGGCCGTAAAGGATTTCGAGGGGTCGCACGCCATTGCCATGCAAAGCAATCTGGAGCCCGGCAAGATGTTTCTGGCGCTCCAGGGCAGCGGCCAGTCGATTTACGTCGGCGTGAGCGAAGACGCGTATATGGTTTCTTCGGAGCTGTACGGTCTGGTGGAAGTTGCGCCCCGCTTCATCAGGATGAACGGCGACGCGGGCAGCGGCACGGCCGGCGGACAACTGTTCATCCTGGATCAGGACCGGGGCGGAGGCAGCAAGGGCATTGCCGCCTGTTTCTATGACGGGACCCCGATTCGTCCGGAAGATCAAAATCTGCAAACCGCGGAAATCACGACGCGGGACATTGACCGCGGCCATCACCCTCATTTCTTTCTCAAAGAAATTTCAGAATCCGGCCTGTCGGTCCGGAGAACATTGCGGGGTAAATACCGGATCATCGACGCCGGTTCGGCGCCGCCGCAGGTCCTGTTCAATCTGGGCGAGGACATCGTTCCCGCTTCGGTTCGAAACGGCCTGCAAAGCGGCAAGACGCAGAATATCTGTGTCATCGGCCACGGAACGGCGGCGGTGGCGGGCCAGGCGGTGGCGGATGCGCTGGCCCATTGCCTGAAAGGCAGCCGCCTCAACATCCAGTCGCGCGTTGCATCCGAGCTGAGCGGCTTCGGCCTCAGGGAGGATCTGTCGGATACGCTGGTCATCCCCATTACACAATCCGGAACCACCACCGACACCAACCGGGCCGTGGCCATGGCCCGGGAGCGCGGCGCGCAGATTCTCTCCATCGTCAACCGCCGCCAGTCCGACATCACCGCCTCGTCGCACGGCGTCTTTTATACCAGCGACGGACGGGACATTGAAATGTCGGTCGCTTCCACCAAAGCCTTTTATGCCCAGATGGTCGCCGGACAGGTGCTGGCCCTTTATTTCGCCGGTCTTCTGGGAACGCTGAGCGATGAACAAATCGTCCGCCGGCTCCGGCATCTCGAGAGTGTTCCGCAATGCATGCAGCGGTTGTTCGACCGCCGCGACACCGTCGCCGCTTCGGTAAAACAAAGCGTCGGCAAACGCTACTGGGCCGTCGTGGGCAGCGGCCCCAACAAGGCGGCGGCCGACGAAATCCGCATCAAACTGTCCGAGCTGTGTTACAAAACCATTTCTTCGGACATCGTGGAAAACAAAAAACACATCGACCTGTCCGCCGAACCGCTGATTCTCGTGTGCGCCGCCGGCAACCCCGATGTCGTTTTGGAGGACATCGCCAAGGACGTCGCCATCTTCCGGGCGCATAAAGCGGCAACCGTCGTTTTCGCCGATGAAGGGGATTTGCGCTTCGATTCGGTTGCCGACGCCGTCATTCCCATTCCCCCGGCGCCCGCTCCTCTTGCCGTGATTCTGAACGCCATGGCCGGCCACCTGTGGGGCTATTACGCGGCCTGCGCCATCGACGAGGAAGCGCAGCTCTTCCGGGTGTTTCGCAGCCGCCTGGCGACGGAACGGACGCGCAAGGGAAAAACGAAATTATCGATTTTTGATGTTTTCGACCTGATGGCCGACGTTTCCTTCTGCCGGATCATCAACGATTTTTACCTCCTGTTTCAATCCCGGAACCGGGAGGGCGCGCTGGGCGCGCTGGGCGGCAAAGCCATCGCCGATCTCACCCTTCTGTTGAAGTACGCATCCGGAAAACTGCCCATGCAGGATATCCGGCAGGAATTTCACGGACAGGAAGACCTGGTCCATCCTTTCGATCTGCTGGACGAAGCTCTGGGAACCGCCATTGACGAATTGACCCGTCCGATCGACGCCATCCGCCATCAGGCCAAAACCGTGACCGTGGGGACCAGCCGCAGGGAAAAAGAACTCGGAGGCGTCATTTTTGACCTGCTCGAGACCCTGAATTTCTCCGCGAAGAATCTGAGCTACCGTAACCTCAGAACGATTCACCGCCTCCAGCCTGCGGCTGCGGCTGTCCGGGGATACACGGTTTACAGCGTCGGCGGCCTCGACGAGCAGGGGCATCCCGGGCCGGATGCAACCATTGCGGTATGCGCCAAAGGCGGCATCGCCCTGCGCATGAACTCCCGCGCGGAGCAGCCCACAACGCTGATGGGGGTCAAGAAAACCATCGTCAGCACAGGCCATGTTTACCTGGGCCGCGGGAAAACCGATTCCTCTTCCATCATGGTCATCCCCCTGCAGGGAGCGGACGGCCGGACGGGCAACCTGCTTCTGATCCATATCACCTTCAATGAGAACCTCAGCGGGCCGGAAAAAATCGAGGCGCTGGGCCACCGGTATGACGACATCCGCAATTTGATCAATGAATACAACCTGATATGGAACGACCGATATCTGGAAGGCCTGTCGCTGGAATTCCTGTTCAGTGAACCGATCGAAGAAATTGCACGAAAGATTCAGGCTCGCCGCAGCCCGTAAAATTTTTATTTGACAAAAAAACGGTTTAAAAGTAGGGATACGGCAAACGATTGCCGATAGCCTTACGGAAAGCGAATGAAAGAGCTTTTTAAGCCCGAAGACATTGAACGGAAAGTTCTCCTGATTCTGAAGATCCTCCGTGAAAGCC
>JAAZOZ010000350.1 GCA_012797505.1 Smithella sp.
CAGACGCCATGCGCTTATAGTTCATTCGCCCGGGCTGTGAAGCATGTTCAGATCTTCCACAAACCTCCGGGAGGAGCACAGATGGAACCATCGGCAATGAACGCGTTATTGCAGTCACAAAAGGCCTTCTTCCAATCGGGGGAAACCCGCGGCATTCCTTTCCGCATTGCCGCGCTGAAAAAGCTCAAGGCGGTCATCGGTGATCATGAAAAGGAAATTCTGGCCGCCGTGTATGAAGATCTGCGAAAGGAGGCCACCGACGCCTACGCAACGGAAATTTCCGGCGTGTATACCGAAATCAAGCTGGCCATTGAAAACGTGAGCGACTGGGCGGCGCGGGAAAAAGTCCCGACCCCGTTTTTCATGCGGCCGTCCAAAAGCTATATTTACAAAGAGCCCTACGGCGTGGCGCTGATCATCGCACCCTGGAATTATCCTTTTCAGCTGTTGATCCTGCCGCTGGTCGGCGCAATCGCCGCGGGCAATACGGCCATTCTGAAACCTTCGGAAATTTCGTCGCACACGGCGGCCGTCCTGGAAAAAATCATCCGCGCCGCTTTTCCCCCGGAATATATTTGCGTCGTTCAGGGGGGAGCTCCCGAAACGAAGGCGCTTCTGGAATTGCCCCTCGATTATATCTTTTTCACGGGCAGCGTTCCCGTCGGGAAGGCGGTCATGGCGGCGGCAGCCAAAAACCTGACCCCGCTGACGCTGGAGCTGGGCGGCAAAAGCCCCGCCATTGTTCACCAGACGGCAAATCTCCGGACAGCGGCCGGCCGGATCAGCTGGGGAAAATTTCTCAATGCAGGACAGACCTGCATCGCGCCGGATTATGTTCTGGCGCACGAATCCATCCGGGACGCCTTCCTGGAAGAACTGGCAAAGGTGATCGTAAAATTTTACGGCCGGGACGCCTCAACGCACCCACGCTACTGCCGGATCATCAACGACCGGCACTTTGAGCGCCTGACGGCGCTTCTGGACAAAACCAAGGCGGTGTGCGGCGGCAAAACCGACGCCGCCTCGCGCTACATCGAGCCCACCGTGCTGAGTCCGGCGGACTGGACGGATCCGATCATGCAGGAGGAGATCTTCGGCCCGCTGCTTCCGGTTCTTTCGTATTCCGATCTGGACGACGCGATCCGCCGGATCAACGAAAGGCCCAAACCGCTTGCCTTGTATCTGTTTGCCAACGACAAAGCGGTCCGCAGAAAGATCATCCGGGAAACCTCCTTCGGAGGCGGCGCCATCAACAACACCATCATGCACATCGTGTCTCATCATCTGCCGTTCGGCGGCGTGGGGCCCAGCGGTCTGGGCCGCTATCACGGCAAATACAGCTTTGAAACGTTTTCCCACACCAAAAGCATTCTGCGCAGCTACAACCGGACGGATATCGTGGAGATCGCCAAACCGTACCGGGGCAGAATGATGCGGCTGATTCTGAAATGGATAAAATGAACCGCAGAGGAAAATCTCCGGATACCTAACGATATGGCCGTCATCGAAACCCGATCCCTGACAAAAACCTTCGGCAAAATCCAGGCTGTCCGCGGCATCGATCTGTCGATTGAGCAAGGAGAAATCTTCGGACTGCTGGGCCCGAACGGCGCCGGCAAAACCACCACCATCGGAATGCTCTGCACCATCATCCGCCCCACCGCCGGCCGCGGCATCGTCGCGGGCTTCGATGTCGCGGCGTCGCCGACGCAGGTCCGGCGAAACGTCGGCATTGTTTTTCAGGACCCAACGCTGGACACGATTCTCACCGGTCGGGAAAATCTTCAGCTTCACGCGCGCCTTTACGGGATTCCGGCCGGCATGCGCGCCCTCTGGATTGATGAAATGCTTGCGCTGGTCGATCTGAAGGACCGGGCCGACGATCTGACCCGGACCTATTCCGGCGGCATGCGGCGAAGGCTCGAGCTGGCGCGCGGCCTTCTGCACCGCCCGGCCGTGTTGTTTCTGGACGAACCGACGCTGGGCCTGGACCCGCAGACGCGCGCCCGCGTCTGGGAATACATCCGCCAAACGGCGCGAAAAGAAAACACCACCGTGGTCCTCACCACACACTACATGGAAGAAGCCCAGCAGGTGTGCGGCCGCGTCGGCATCATTGACCGGGGAAAAATCATCGCTCTGGACACGCCGCAAAACATGATCGATTCCCTGGGAGGAGACATCGTAGCGATCCGCGCGGAATCGCCTCCGCTGGACCGCATCCGGTCGCTCCCCTATGTATCCTCGGTCAGGATGGTGGACGGCGTCATGGAAGCGACCATGAAATCGGCGCACCTGCATCTTGCACAACTGCTGCCTCTGATCCCCGGAGTGCAAAGCGTGGAAATGAGAAAACCGACCTTAAACGATGTCTTCATGAAGCTCACCGGCCGCGATATCCGCGACGACAACGCGGCAGACAGCGGAAGCTGGGCGGAGACCATCGCGAGATATCAACAGCGGGGGCAATGAACGATATGAACCCTTCCAAACTTCTGCAAAGAGAGCTGATGGGCATTTCCGCCGTCTGGTGGCGGGAATACAAGGTCTTCTGGCGGGAAAAAAGCCGGATCGTCTCGAGCATTGTTCAGCCGCTGATCTGGCTTTTTCTCTTCGGCAGCGGCATCGGCGCGAGCCTCTCCGTGGAAAACGTCCATTACCGCGACTATATTTACCCCGGCATTCTGACCATGTCGGTCATTTTCGGCTCTGTTTTTTTCGGGCTGTATATTGTCTGGGACCGCAAGCTGGACGTTCTCAAGGCCGTCCTCGTCGCCCCCGTGGCGCGCATCAGCATCTTTTTCGGAAAAGTTCTCGGCGGCTGCACCGACGTGCTGCTGCAGGTGATGATCCTTTTTGCCTTCGCTTTTTTGTTCCCCGCCGTGGATCTTCAAGGCATCCCGCAGGCGCTCCTGCTTCTGCTGGTCACGTCCATTGCGCTGGTGTCGCTGGGCCTGGCCCTGGGATCGCTGCTGGAAAGTCTGGAAGGGTTTCAGGTCATTTCCGCCTTTCTGGTGTTTCCTCTCTTCTTCCTGTCCGGCGCGCTTTTTCCGCTGGATGAAAGACTGCCCTCCTGGCTGACGGGCCTTGTCATACTCAACCCGCTGAGCTATACGGTGGACGGCGTCCGCGGAGCGCTGCTGGGGATGAACCGGTATCCATTCTGGGCCGATCTGGGAATTGTCGCCCTGTTTGCCTTGGTCATGCTGGTCGTCGGCAGCGTCATGTTCAGCCGGATGAAATAAACATTCTGCGAGGAAAAAACTCCCATGAAAAAACTCCTCTTCAAACTCCTTACGGTTTTCGCTCTGCTGTTGTTTGCCGCGCAGGCATGGGCCTGGCACGACAAGACGCACCTGATGATCGCCAAAGCCGCCGGGCGAACCTCCTGGTACAACGCGGCGGGCGCCGATCTGGCCAAGATCAAGGCCGGCAACATCGAAAAATACAATCACTGGTTCAACAACAACGCGGAAGCGGAAGTCACCGTCCGGATGGTGATGAATCAGGTCGGGCGTTACAATCAGAGAAACAAGTCGATGGATTCCGAAGGCCATCTGTACGGGGCGATTATCGCTTCGCTTCGGGCCTACGACAAGACCGTCCGGTCGGGCAAGTACGCCGAATACCATCTGGACTACTGCGCGCACTACATCGGCGACCTGTCTCAACCGCTGCACAACATTCCCTACGATGACTACAATGAGATCTGGCACAGCGCCACGGACGGCGTCGTTGAAAACACCATCTGGGACGAGGTGGACAGGATTGCCGCCCAAATGTACGAGATTCGGTTGAGCGCTGAAAATTTCGAGGCGGACCTGGCGCGGGAAATCACCCGAATCGCCAATCTCAGCCGCCGCCTGGGGTATCGGCTGCGCAAAGCCAACCGCACGATGACGAAGGAGGAAGCCTGCAAGCAGCTGGGTCACAGCGCTTCGCTTTTGAAAGCCGTGCTGGTCCACTATCAGCCGGGCCGGTAGAGGCGCGCCGCTTACGGCAGACTACGCCGTCAGGCCGCGCTTTCGTCTCTGATGGCGCAAATCCAGCCACAGGATATAAACGATCATAAAGACGCTGTATACGGCCGAAGGCAGCGCCGCTTCCTTCTCAAACAGCGCCATGGCCAGGCCGCCGGCGATGCCCTGATTTTTGAGCGTTCCCAGCAGAACCAGGCTGACGATGCGCGGGGGATCCTTCTTCAGGAAAACGCCGGCCTTTTCCACCACAGCCCCCAGACCGAACGTGGAGGCCAGGACCACCAGCGCGACCGGCGCAATCGTCATCGGCTGCGAAAAAATCAGATCCCGGTTTACCCCGATCATCGAATACAAAACGATAAAAAATCCCCAATCCGTCAACAGGCCGCGAAAGGACTCGATCCGGCCGGCCCAGCCCAGGTAAAGAATCAGTCTCGATAAAATCAGAGGCAAAACGATCAAGAGCAGCATGATCCGGATCAGTTTGTACGGATCGGCAAACGCCGTCCCGACCAGGACGATAAACATCACGGGCATCACCAGCAGGGCCGCCAGATAAGAAGCCACCGTCCCCGACAGGGTATAGGAAATGTCGCCTTCCAGAATAGCGGTAAAAGGAATGACCGCAACGGCCGGCGGAACGGCGGCGATCAGCACGAAGCCGATCCACAGGTTGGGATCGCGAACGACGAGCGCCGAAGCGGTCAGGATGACGCCTCCCAGCACGATATACGTCATCGCGATGCCGGCGAGCGACGGCGCGAGAATCGCCCGGGGGTCCCGGAAATAGCTGTTGGGAACATGGATGGTGGCCAGCGTCATGACCAGCGCCAGCGCGGGCATCATCGCCGGCGCCGTCCACCGGGCGCCTTGCGGCAGCGCAAGCCCGAGCCCGACGGCCAGACCAAAGATCACGTTACGGTTGCCGAGCAGACGAAGCATTTGCCTCCTCAAAAAAATCTAAATTTTCAAACGTGTCACCATACCCAAACACCGGGAATTTTTCACTGATAATTTTCAGGACCTGTGCTACACTTTGGCCCGGAGAACCGCAAGAAGGAAGACCGCTCATCCCATGGGAGTTTTCAACAACGAGACGCTGTTTAAAAAATTCTTTGTCGCGACCGACTGGGCGGACACAGCCGGATCGGTCCTTGCCGCCCTCGCCGGTTTTGTCTTTGCCCTCGCCACGCTGCTTTTTTGCAGTCTGGTCCTTTTTGATTTCGGCTTCCGGAAAACCACGGCGGACAACCTTGCCGTCCAACAAACCTACCTGCTACTGCTCTGGGCCTTGTTCGTTTCCAAGCTGCTCGGCAAAGAGTACGAGGTGGACCTGTCCTGCGATCCGCACCGGCCGCTGGGCGCTAAAGACCGGCTGATCGTCATCGGCAGGCTGGACGGCATTAAGCGCTTCGTGGATTAATCCGGAGGAACCGACGCCATGACCTATTACGTTCTCATCGCCTTTTGTGTCATCATTCTCCTGGCGTACATCTTCGACATCACCGCCAAGTACACCCGCGTTCCGGGCGTGATTCTGCTCATCGCGACCGGCATGTTCATCAACTATCTCGCTTCTTCCTTCCATATTGGCATTCCGGACATGTCCGGCCTGCTGCCCATTATGGGCACTCTCGGACTGATCCTGATCGTTCTGGAAGGGAGCCTCGATCTGGCGATCCGCCGCGACAAGAGCAGGCTCATCATCGGATCCGTTTCCTCGGCCATCCTCCTTTTTGCCGTGATGGTCGGTGTTTTCACCTACGTGGCGGTGCATTTTCTCCAGTACGACCTCCGGGCCTCCTTGCTCAACATCATTCCGTTTGCCATCATCAGCAGTGCCGTCGCCATTCCCTCGGCGGCGGGCCTGACTCCGGAAAACAGGGAGTTTGTCACTTACGAAAGCTCCATCTCCGACATCATCGGCATCCTCGCCTTCGACTTCATCCTCCTGAGCAGCGGTTCTCTGGGAACGGGCGTGCTTCGTTTCATCGCCGAACTGATCCTGACCTTCATCGTCTCCGTCCTCCTGAGCGGCGGTTTGGCCATTCTGCTGCACAAGATCAGCCATCACGTCAAATACGTCATCATCATGACGGTGATCATCCTCGTTTACGCGCTGGCCAAACTGGTTCATCTGCCATCGCTGCTCGTCGTTCTGATCTTCGGCCTGGTCATGAACAACAACGTGCTTTTCAAAAACGCCTTCTCCGCAAAATGGATCAACTTTGATGAATTCAACACGGATCTCGGCGCCTTTAAAAACATCGTTTTCGAACTGACTTTTATCATCCGCTGCTTCTTTTTTATCCTGTTCGGATTTTATACCCGTCTGTCCGATCTGCTCAACCCAAGCAACCTGATGATCGCGGCGGCCATTACCGTGTCCATTTTCATTTTCCGGGCGCTTTTCTTCAGAATCGTCCTGCGCCTGCCGCTCAATCCCCTGCTGTATTTCGCTCCCCGGGGGTTGATCACCATTCTGCTCTTCTTCAGCATTCCGTCCATTCTGCTGTTGCCCTTCATCAACGTGGGCATCGTCACACAGGTCATCTTCCTCACGATTCTGATGATGACGTTCGGCAATATGATTTTCAGCAGGGATA
>JAAZOZ010000047.1 GCA_012797505.1 Smithella sp.
AAATGGCAATTGGATGTTATCAAGAGTCGCAGACGCTATGAACACCCGGATTTATATAAATAGACCGAATAGCGCAGAAATCCCGGCGGATACCAGGCCAGTTCGGGCTGGTCCATGCCGATGATGCGGACGGCCAGTTTTCGTGCTGCGGCATATCGCCTGAAAAAGCCTTTCTCCAGAAACAGGTAGTCGGGAACAGCACGGGGATGCCAGATTTCCCGGAGCAACTGCATCGCCTCCGCCTTTTTGCCGGCATCGGATGTATCCCCCAGAAAAATGCATCCGCCGGGCTTCGTCACTCTTACCAGTTCATCCAGGGCCTGACGGGCCTCTTCCATATGATTTAAGTAGCACAAAACAGCGAAGGCGGCAGAATGGTGAAAGCTTTCATCTTCCAGTTGTGAAAGATTACGAATATCTCCGAAAAGAAAAGCAGCTCCGGGCATTTTGGCGCGGGCCGCTTCCAGCATGGATTCCGAGTAATCCACCCCGAACAGTTTCAGGCCGGGACAGGCCAAATCCACCGCCTTCAAAAAAGCCCCCGAACCGCAGCCGCATTCGAGCATGCTTTGCCCCGCTTTTAAGTTCATAGGAGCGATGACCCGTCTGATGAGTTCATTGTACTGCGCCTCGGAAATGAAATGATAACCGTCAATCACCGAGGGGCATTCCCCTCCGAGTTCGCGAGCTTTCTGACTCCATACCGCACGCCAGAAGAGGGAGGGAATGTCGGTTGGAACCTCACCGGCGGGCGTATTGTACTTCTCGTTTCCCAGGGGGTGGGAAAATTTCATGCGTTCGTCCTTTCACACGAGCTGGACGATGGGAACCTTGTTGGCTTGCTTTGGTTGAAACGGTAACATGTCCTCAATGCTTTGTAAAGCCTCGTCGGCAAAGCATCGATTGAAGAAGTGACCATTGACTTATTCGATGGCCTGTGCCAAAAAAAGCAGCAGACGACCACTCCCGAAAGCGAGGCAAAGTCATGATCCATCCCGTCAGGACCGAAATCCGGTTGCCCTCCAGGCTCGCTTTTTTACCCGCTGCCTTGAATTTTGTGCGCGACGTCGCTCGCGCCTGCGGATTGCAGCCTGAAGAAAGCGAATTTCTCAACCTGGCGGCGGAAGAGGCCTGCAGCAATTCGATCGAGCATGCCTATGATCCGCGGGAGGAAGGAAACTTCCGTCTGATTCTGGAAATATCCTCCGGCAAAATCATATTCTCCGTTCACGATCAGGGGCTTCCCTTCGACTACTCGCTTGCCCCGAAGTATGAGCCGCCCGCGGAGGCCGATCCCGATAAAATCAGCACACGCGGCCTGGGCCTTTATCTGATCGAAAAGCTGGTCGATTCCGTGGAGTGGATCAACCATGGCATGGCCGGCAAAGAACTGCGACTGATCAAAAAGCGCATCAGGCAGGAGGCAACCGAACCGATGCCGGGCCGGGACCTTACCCCTTATCCTGAAGACGCGCCGCAGGCCCCTGAACAAACCTACACGGTACGGAGGATGCGTCCCGAAGACGCCATTCATGCGGCCCGGTGCATTTACCGCACCTACGGCTACTCGTATGAAAATGAAACGACGTACTTTCCGGAAGAGTTGATCAAACAAAACCAAAGCGGTGAATTGCTGTCGTGGGTAGGCGTCGATCAGGAAGGCAACATCGTCGGCTATATTGAATTGACGCATCCGCCCGGCAGCCCGACGGCCGACCTCAGCCAGGCCGTTGTCATTCCATCCCACCGGGGCCGAAGTGTTCTGAATCTGTTGGGCTTAGCGCTTTATGCCGAGGCGGTGAAAATGGGGCTGGCCGGAATCTATACCCGCCTGACAACCGTTCATCCTTTCAGTCAGAAAGCCATCGGCGACTACGCAAAACCGTGCGGCATTACCCTGGGATATGTTCCCCGGGTCCGACGGTACAAGGGGCTGGAATCGCACGAATTCGACGAGCGAAAATCGCTGATTCTGCATTACTGTTTTCTCAAAGCGCCTCACAAAACCATTGTTCATGCTCCGCCCCATCATCGGGAAATGATGGAGAGAATTTACCGGCTGCTGGGCTTGAACGTTGAGTTAATGGAGACGGATGCAGGGGCCGATCTTTCCGGCGGCATGGTAAAGGTTTTGTATAACAGGATCAACGGGACCGGAACGATCACTGTGGAAAAGGCAGGTTCCGATTCCAAAACCGAGATCCGGCGGGCCTTATACGATCTGCGTGATATCGCCCTGGCTGAAGCGATCTATCTTTTGCTCCCGCTGGCCCAGGCCGGTACGCCAAGACTTTGCGAAGAGGCGGAAGCGCTGGGTTTTTTCTTCAGCGGAGTCGAACCCTGCTTTGCCCCGGACGGAGATTATCTGCGTCTGCAATACCTCAATACGACCATCAACTTCGATCACATCCAACTTTACCGGCCCTTCAGCCGGGAACTGCTGTCTTATATTCTCCAGGAAAAGAAACGAGTCGGCGCTTAGGTAACGCCGGGGTAAAACATGTGATGAGCGTGCCTGACCTGGAATTTCTGAACCTTTGCATCCCCTCGAAAAATTTTCAAAATCCGTCCTCTTGTGCTACACTTCAACAAAAATTGGGCTTCGCGTGCTTTGATTCGGAGCCCGGATGACCGCGTGCATTTTTGAGGAAGGAAGCAAGCCCGTGAAACGCACATATTCAAAAATTTTCCTCATCTGTCTTTCGCTGGCCTTTCTGCTCGCCGGTCTCGCGCCGGCCCGGACGAAAGCTGCGGACAATCCCTGGCTCAAACAGGGAACCGATTCCTTTGAGGCGGGGCAGTATGCCGACGCGGTCAGCGCCTGCACAAAAGCCATCGAACAAGATCCAAACGACGCCGGGGCCTATAAAGTCCGGGGAAACGCCCTGGCGGCGCTCGGCCGCTACCGTCAGGCGCTCCGGGATTACACAAAAGCCATCGAACTCCAACCGGAGGACGCACAGGCCTACGAGCAGCGGGGAAATGTTCAGGCCAGTCTTGGAAACTACGAACCGTCGAAAAAAGATTTGGACAAGGCTGAAGAGTTGAAGTCGAAAATGGCCTCCGCCCATCTTGTCAAAGGAATCGAGCACGAAAAACTCGGCGAGTGGGAAGCGGCTATCGCCGAATTGCAAAAAGCGACCGCTCTCAATCCGGGGCTGGCTCTTGCCTACTACAACCGCGAAATCGCCTACCGACAGACGGGGCAATACGAAAACGCGCTGAAAGACGCGAACAAAGCCGTTGAACTGGCGCCAACG
>JAAZOZ010000351.1 GCA_012797505.1 Smithella sp.
CCCAGGCGGTTGGCCCCCTGGTTCATGGCGACGTTCGTGTGCCACCGGCCGTCAAAGCAGACAAAATCATACTCGCCGAATCTGCGGATGTTGTCGTCGGCCAGACTTCCGATATTCATAGTTCCCCTCCTCAGGAATGCGCTCTTTGCGCAAGATGAATAAAAGGCGTTCCGCTCGTCGGGGTTTTATCTTTCGCAGAGTTCCAGCAGAATCCCGCCCGTGGATTTGGGGTGAACAAAGGCGATTTTTGCGCCGCCCGCGCCATAGCGGGGCTTCTCATCGATGAGCCGTACGCCTTTGGCCTTCAGTTCGGCCAGCGCCGCTTCCAGGTCATCCACGCGCAGGGCCATGTGCTGAATGCCCTCGCCGTTTTTTTCAATATATCGGGCGATGGGTCCGTCGGGCGACGTGGATTCCAGAAGTTCGATTTCCGAATCCCCCACGGGGAAAAAAGAAACTTTCACCTTTTGCTCGGCCACTTCTTCCACGCCCGCCCGGGGAATGCCGAGTATCTCGTAGAGCCTGGAGCTTTCCGCCAGATTTTTTACCGCGATGCCGATGTGATCGATTTTCAAAATTTTCATGCTTTCAATCTCCTTGTTGCGTATATCGTATCTCATTATTCGTGCAGGGAATGGTCTTGCCGCCCGCAAGGGTGGTTAAAACCGTTCCCTGCAAATTGTTCTTCAACCTTCAGCCTTCAGCCTAATAGTCTTTTCAAAACTTCTGTCCCTTCAGGCACTCCAGGACTTTTGCCGCGGCGCTGGTGGGAGTCATCAGGCCCTGTTCGACCCCGTCGAGGGCTTCGGCCAGAACCTGCGCCGCCGGGGTTTCGTAAAACCATTCCTGAACGCCTTCGCGCACCAGGAACTTCAGCCACTCCCTGGCCTGTTCCTTTCGCTTGATTTGCAGCTCGCCGCTTGCGGTCAGCTTTTCCCGATGGTCCCGGATGATGTTCAGAATATGGTCAAGTCCCGCCATCGTGATTGAACTGCATGTGACGACCGGCGGCGACCAGTTTGCGTAAGGCGGCGTCAGCAGGTGAAACGCCGTTTCGTACTGCCGCCGCGCCATTTTGGCCTGCTCGATGTTGTCGCCGTCCGCCTTGTTGACAGCCACGGCGTCGGCCAGTTCCAGGACGCCTTTCTTGAGGCCCTGCAGCTCGTCGCCCCCTCCGGCGATCATCAGCACCAGGAAGAAGTCAACCATGGAAGCCACGGTCACTTCCGACTGGCCCACGCCGACGGTTTCGATCAGGACCGCGTCGAATCCCGCGGCCTCGCAGACCAGCATGGTTTCGCGCGTCTTGCGGGCGACGCCGCCCAGCGTTTTGCCGGACGGAGAGGGACGGATGAACGCCCGGTCGTTCACCGCCAGTTTTTCCATGCGGGTTTTATCGGCCAGAATGCTGCCGCCCGTTTTGGGGGAGCTGGGATCGACCGCCAGCACGGCCACCCGGCAGCCTTTCTGCGTGAGCAGCGTGCCGAAGCTTTCAATGAACGTGCTTTTGCCTGCGCCCGGCAGACCCGTAATGCCCAGGCGCAGGGCCTTGCCGGTATAGGGTATCAGCGCATCCAGAATTTGCCGGGCGAGCTCCTGATCGGCGGGCAGGGAGCTCTCCACAAGGGTGATCGTTTTGGCCAGCATTCGCCGGTCCCGTTCGAGAACGCCCTGAATATACGCCTGCCTGTCTCGTTTTTCCATCAACCCTCTCCTTTTGGCGGAAGTGGGGTTCAGCTTCTGTAAAATTCATTCACGGCGGCCAGGTATTGGGCCAGATGACGGCGGCTGCCGACAAAGATATGGCCGATATTTTTCTCAATGCTCACATTCCGGGGCCTCCCTTTGCGGCCGGATGCATCCGGCCGCGCCAGCCCCCAGATGTCGGCGGCCACGCAGGATCCGGCCGGAGCAATCGGATCACGCGACCCTTTATACTCAAAAATGGCCACCCCCGCTTTCCGGAGCATATCCATGTTGACCGGCTGCCCGTCAAATTTCGGATTTGTGGAGGGCAGGCGGAATTTTCCCTCGTAAATCTGATTGTCCATAAAAACATTCTGAATCCATTGAACATGAGCGCTGACGGGGAAACGGGTGCCGTGCGTCAGCCAGTAAAGAAACGGCGCGGCGTCGGCGATCGCCTCCGGATTTTCCGCGCGCTCATAAAATCCCCGTACGACATTGTACTGAACGGCGGGCTGAATTTCATTCATGCCGAACTCAATGACCTGCGGCGGAATGTTCACGGCGCCGAAAAGTTCCTTCATCAACGACGGGTCATAATTCCGGCGGATCAGTGCCCGGATGCCGGCGTGGCCGCTGTCCCCGTCATCAAATTTCACCGGCGATGCCATCAGCGCCACTTTCTTCACGTCCATCGGTTTGCCGGCGGCCAGAAGCTCCTCGGCACGGCGCGCCAGATACGGCAAAATCAACGTGCCGCCCATGCAATAGGCCATGATCAGGATTTCCGCGCGGGGATGCCTTTCCCGGAGGATCCGCAGATAATGATCGTGCAGCGTTTTCCCGTAAAAATCCAGTTCCAGCTCCGTCTCCTCCCAACCGGGATCCCCATGATCGACAAGGTACACCCGGTAACCTTCCTTGTGCATTCCCTCAATAACGGATTTGCCGGCGGCCAGATCAAACAGCTCGGGTTTATTGATGAGCGGCGTGACCATGTAAAGAATTTTTCCGTTGGATTTCAATCCCCGCGGGGTCGGGTAGTCGCGCAGACGGACGCGGTGCAGCGTCGAACCTTCCACATATTCGTAGCGGGAAAAACCGATCTTTCCTCCGGTCACTCTTTCCGAATAATCTTTGATATCGAAAACATTTTCCCGGTAAAGATTCTCCAGGCGGGTACGGTTCAGCGCGAGATAATCCTCAAAAGAGCCGGGTTTCTCTCCGGAAGCTTTGGATGCAAACGGCAATTCTCCGGAGGCCGGCGGGGTTTCCGTGATGACCACGAGAAGGCATTTTAAAAGCTCTTTCATGGCTTTGAGGCGGGTCAGGCCGATATTGTTGTAGCTGTGCTCGAGCTGGGCGAATTCCTCCATGTAGTTTTTTAAAAATTCATACCCCTTTTTCGTCGTGGAAATTTTTCCGGCTTTTTCACGGCTGAATTTGCCGTCCTCGATAAAGAATCCGGTCATGGTGTAAAGAAGGCGCGAATAGCCTTTGTAAATCCAGCCGTTCATGTCGCTGAACAGATCGGGATTTCTGCCGGCTCCCGCAGCCATCCGCGCCTGAGCCCTGATCGGTCCCGTGA
>JAAZOZ010000352.1 GCA_012797505.1 Smithella sp.
ACGATTTGTGGCATCTCCATACCGTTTTAAAGATTCCGGCGGACATGAACATCATCCAGAGGAAGTGGACATTTTATCAGGCGGCTTTTGTCGCCCGCCGCGACTTTCGATTTTTCCAAAAGCCGTCGAAAGAAGAAAAAAACCAAATGCGAGAGGCCATCGAACAGGATTTGTCGCGCTTTCTGCCGCCGGAGGCGATGGCGGTTTTCCGGGCCGGTCAGTTTTCCGATTTTCTGGAAGCAGCGCGCGCCCTTTTTGAAGAACTCTCCGCAAAGGGAGTGAGCCTGCCGTGACGAGCCTTGAAATCTTGCGGCAATTGCCGTCTTTGTTTCGCTATGCCGACGTGGAGAAATTCACCGGCAACGCCAATGTTTTTCTCACGCGCGCGCAGTCCAAAAGCCTGGTCACGCGGATTGCCGGAGGGTTTTATCTCAATGCGCTTCGTGAACCGGCCCCCGGTATCGAGGAAATCGCCTGCTTTTTGCGGACGCCGTCTTACATCTCCTGCGAATGGGCGCTCAATCGCCACGGTGTTCTGCTGCAGGCGCCCACGGTCTTGACCGTGCTGACGCTTTCGACGTCGGTGGGGCCGTCGCGCAACGTCGTTTCGGGCGGCGTTACCATCGAATTTTCCCGAATCGCCCCGAAGCTTTTTACGGGCTTTGAGGCAAAAGAAGGCTACAATCTTGCAACGCCGGAAAAGGCGCTGCTCGACACCATTTATTTACGAAAGCGGGTGCCGTTTCCCGATGAACTGGATTTTGACGCTATCGACCGCAAAAAACTGGCTCGTTTGGCCGAACCGTTCCCGGCCGTCGTCAGAAAGCGTTTGGAAGAGGTTTTGCGGTAACATTATAGGATTATTGAGAAAATTGTCAATTAACGGAGACAATCTTATGAAAAAAGTGATGATTTTATCTTTGGGCGGATCGCCCGAGCCCTTGAAAAAAAGCATCGCTGAACATCGGCCGGAGCGGCTTATTTTTTTTGCTTCCCAGGAATCCAACGCCAAATTGGGCGAAGTGCTGCAGATTGAAGGTTATAAACCCTTAAAAATCGAGACGGAAATCGCTGAAAATCCGAATTTGCTCTACGAATGTTACAAGGCCGCCAGGCGGTGCGTGGACCGGGCATCCCGTCTTGGTGTTCCGGATAACGACATCCTTGTTGATTATACCGGCGGCACCAAAGTCATGTCGGCGGCTCTTTTGCTGGCAACAGCCGGATACGCATTCAGCTTTAATTACGTCGGCGGCGATATCCGCTCTAAAGATGGTCTGGGAGTTGTGCAAAACGGATATGAAAAAATGTATGCAGACATGAACCCCTGGGCGGCTTTTGCGGAAGAAGAAAGACGGCAAATCGTCACGCTTTTCAATGCAAGGCGCTTTTCTTCCGCCATCCAGATTCTTGATTTATGCAAAAGAGAGCTGCCCGCGCAGATCAACGCCTTTTTCCAGTTTGTTAGACCGCTGGCCAACGGTTTCCTGTTCTGGGAACAGTTCAGGCATAAGGAAGCCCTGGACTGCCTCAAGAAAGGTACTGCGCTAGTTGATGAATATCTGAAGCATTATGCGGACGACCATTATCGGCAACTGCGGGAAAACCTGCAAGATCACATTGATTATCTATCCGATATTCTGAAAAAAACCAGCGGCCTGCAAAATTTCGATTCTATTTTGGTAAAAGAATTAATCAACAATGCCCGCCGCAGAATGGAAGATAAACGGTTTGATGATGCGGCCGCCCGTATCTACCGGGCATTGGAACTTTATGGTCAGATCTGTTTTGAAAAGAAAATCGGCTGTTCCAACGACAAAGTCAAACCGGCAAAAATCCCACAGGAATTGCGCGATGAATTCATACGGAAATACCGGGATCCGCAAAGCGATATGATGAAACTGCCGCTTCAGGCGACATTTACCGTTCTTTGCGCTGTTGGCCACGAAGCGGGAGAAAAATTTTTTAAATACGAAGACAAAATCAAAAATATCCAAAGCGCGCGCAACAAATCCATTCTGGCTCATGGCGCACAACCGGTCAGCGAACACGCGGCTCAAAGCATACTGGATACAGTAACGGATTTCGTTCAGATGAAAGAATTTTTTGACTTTCCTAAATTATAGGAAACAGCGCAGGCTCTTTGACAACTTCATATCGTAAAAATCAAATATGCCGCCATCCCTTTCGCTTCCGTTTCCGGCGCGGCAACGTTGCCGCGCTGGAAACGAGAGGCGGGCTTTCCTATAATCCTTGCCATCGCAGGGAACGGTCGCGACCGTTCCCTGCATTAAATACGGGAAGGAGAAACAGTCATGGTCGTCTATGTCAACACACAGGGTGCCAGGCTGGTCAAGGAGGGGCGTCATCTCCTCGTTAAGAAAGGCGAGGACACCTATCACACACTGTTTACCTACAAGCTCAAACAGATTGTTCTGTTCGGCAATATTGAAATCAGCCACCGGGCGATGGCGCAAATTATGCGCTATGAGATCGATACTGTTTTCCTCACGCAAAACGGACGCTATCTGGGACGGATTGCTTCGCCGGAATCGCGCAACGTCTTTTTGCATAAGAGGCAGTATGCGCTGTTGGACGATCCGGCTTTCGGCTTGCGAATGGCCCGATCCATCGTGGCGGGGAAGATGGCGAACATGGCGACGCTGTTAATGCGGATTCGCCGGAGTCGTGAAATAGAAAATGCCGGACGCAAGGCGCGGGAGATTCAGCAACTGACGCCTCTTCTTGAAAAAGCCGAAAGTGTGGATAGTGTTCGCGGCTATGAAGGACGGGCCAGCGCCCTGTACTTCGATGCCTTCGCTTCCGGTTTTATCGACAACCAGGGATTTACAAGGCGTGTGCGTCGTCCGCCCACCGATCCGGTAAATTC
>JAAZOZ010000353.1 GCA_012797505.1 Smithella sp.
AAGTGTCATTTCGAGGAGCGTGAGCGACGAGAAATCTAAAGATCCCTCATTGCATTCGGGACATGGATTTCTCCCTTCGGTCGAAATGACAAAAATGGCCGTTATTCAAAGTTCTCCATGTATTTCTCCGCAAGAGCTCAGGAATCGTATGGACGGCATCATTCCCGAAAAAGCTTACTTCCGCATTGGAGAAGTGAGTAAAATCCTTAATGTTGAGCCGTATGTCATCCGCTACTGGGAAACGGAGTTCAAAACCGTAAAGCCGGTGCGGACGAAAACCGCCCAGCGGCTGTACCGCAAAAAAGACGTCGAAGAATTGCTGACCATTCGCAATCTGCTCTACCGAGAGCGATTCACGATCAGCGGGGCCAAAAAACAGTTGTTGAAAATCCGCGGCGGCCGGGAAGAACCGCCCGAAGCCTGTTCTCAGGATAAATTAGTCCTCATTAAAAGAGAATTGCAGCAGATTAAAAAGATGATGAGCTGAAAAAGCCGGTTTTTGCCGGCTTTTTGTTTTTCCGCGGGAAGGCAAAGATTATTTCTTGCTGGCTCTTTTGGAGGCTTTCAGCGGGTTGGTCTTCTGTGCTTCCTTGATTTCTATCTTTACATGCGATGCGGTCGGACAGTTGCCGGTCATCCATTTGCTTTTGGGGTCCGGATAGACCTTGCAATACCTGCCGATTTCGTATTCAAAAATTTTATTGCAATCCCCGCATTGTTCGATGACCGGATGGCAGCTGTTTCCGAAAAAACCGCATCCTTTTTTCGTCATGAAGCCGCATTCCACTCCCTTTTTGACCGTATCGCAAAGCATCTTACACAACCCCCTTATATAGAAATCCCTTGAAATTTTGAACGCTGCGGAAAGCGACGGTCCATCCGGCGGTCTCCGCAGGGGTTCCGGTAATAAAAACCGGCGTGTCCTTAACAGCAAAAAAACCGACTGTCAAGAAAAATTAAAGAAAATTGGAGCTTAACCGGCACCCCTGATTAAATTGACACAACCCGGCATTTGTGTTAGTTCCCTCAGTGCATAAAAACGGGGAAATAATCAAGAGATGCGCGTTTGAGGGAGTCAATGAAAAGGGGTTCCTTACTGAAGATTTTCTGGCGAACTTTTTTCATCCATGCGACGCTGAACTTCCGAAGAATGCAGAATCTCGGTTTCGCTTATGCGATGATTCCTCTGCTCCAGAGGCGGAAAATACCGGACAAGGAAGTTGAAGGCGTTCTGGTCAGGCAGCTGCAGATGTTCAACACGAACCCCTATCTGGCTCACCCGCTCGTCGGTTCGATCCTCAAAATGGAGGAAGACCGGCGCGAAGGAGAGGACCCCGCGCCCATTATGGCCGTGAAGCAGAGCCTGATGGGGCCGTATGCCGCGATCGGCGACACTTTTTTCTGGGGAGCGCTTCGACCCTGCGCGGGAATCTGCTCCGCCGGTCTGGTCTGGCTGGGCTGTGCCTTTGCGCCGCTCGCGTTTCTTCTGATTTACTCACCGGCTCAGAGCCTGGTGAGATGGCGGGGATTTTTCGAAGGCTATTCGAGCGGAAAGCAGGGGATTGAATGCATTCGCAGGATGGATCTTCCGGGCATTTCCGGCCGTGTTCGATGGCTGGCCCTGGCGGCGCTCTGCGCCGGCAGCCTCTGGTTTTTGCGGGTCGGATACCAGGGCGTTGCCGCCGAAGCCCCCGGATGTGCCGTAGCGGCGGCAATGCTGGCCGTCATCCTGCTTTGCTGGTGGCTGGTGAAAAGAGGAGTGTCGCAGGTATATCTGCTGTATGGAGCCGCGGCGCTGGCGATGATTTATTCAACGAGAGGTTTGTGGCTTTGCTGGAAATGAAAACCTTTACGTTAAAAAATAAACTGGGCATGCATGCGCGGGCGGCCGCGCTGTTTGTGCGAATTGCCCAGAAGTACCGCTCGGAGATTGTCATTGAACGCAACGGCCAGACGGTCAACGGAAAGAGCATTCTGGGAATCCTGACCCTGGCCTGTCCGATGGGCGGACAGATCACCGTAAGCGCCAGAGGCAGCGACGCCGACCAGGCGCTTGCCGAACTGGAGACCTTGATTGAAAATAAATTTGGAGAAGAATAAAGTCAGCACATGATGTCGGATCAGGGGAAAAAAACTTTTGTTCTCAA
>JAAZOZ010000354.1 GCA_012797505.1 Smithella sp.
CACCGATCGCAAAAAGGCGGAGGACGCCCTGCGGGAAAGAGAAGAGAAGTACCGGACCATTCTGGAAAGCATGGAAGACGGCTACTTCGAACAGGACCTCGCCGGCAACTTTATTTTCGTAAACGACTCCATGTCTCGAATCTACGGGTATCCGAAAGAAGAATTAATCGGGATGAATTACAAGAAGCATACCGATGCGGAAAGCGGCAGAAAATGCTTTCATATCTACTTGAATATTTACAAAACGGGGAAGCCCGAAAAAGTCGTTGATTTTGATATTATCCGGAAAGACGGGGCCAGAAGGCATGTTGAATCATCCGTGTCTCTTATCCTCGACAACGCGGGAACCCCGATCGCCTTTCGGGGCATTGTGCGGGACGTCACGGAACGCAAGCAGGCGGAGGAGGCCTTGAATCAGAGCTTTGCCAGGCTGCGCGCCGCGCTTACCGCCACCGTTGGGGCAACCGCCATGATGGTGGAAACCAGGGATCCTTACACGGCGGGCCATCAGCGCCGGGTGGCCGACCTGGGCCGGGCCATTGCCGAAGAAATGCAGCTGACCGACGAGCAGATCGAAGGCGTTCATATGGCGGGCATGGTCCATGATCTGGGCAAAATCTCCGTTCCCTCCGAGATCCTCAGCAAGCCCACCAGGCTCACCGATCTGGAGTGCCGGCTCATCAAAACCCACCCGCAGGCCGGCTATGAGATTCTCAAAGACATCGCGTTTCCCTGGCCCATCGCCAGAATCGTTCTGGAGCACCATGAGCGGATGGACGGTTCGGGATATCCGCATGGCTTAAAGGGGGATCAGGCGCTTCTGGAATCCCGGATCCTTTCCGTTGCGGACGTCGTGGAAGCGATGGCTTCGCATCGTCCCTATCGTGCCGGGCTTGGCATCGAAGCCGCCCTGGCCGAGATCGAAGCGAATCGGGGGATTCTCTACGACCTGTTTGTGGTGGATGCCTGTCTGAAATTGTTTCGCGAAAAAGGCTATCGCTTTCCCGAATCCTGAAAACCAATGTTTTCCAACCGCATTCGCTGACGCAAACCCTCCGGCTGTCCGGAATGGAAACGCTTATCAAAACCTCCCTCACCCGCTACCAGCTTGTCGAACCCTGGACAGCGTCCTGATAATCGGTCTGCCCGTGCCGGTGGCGGGGCGGAAGGATTTGCACGGAGTATTTGCAGACCGGGTCGTTGTCCCTGCGCCAGATATTGACCCCGTATTCCACGGGAACGGAAACATAGCCGAGTGTTTCATCTCCGTCCCGAATGGCGTAATTCTGAAAGTGCGCTAACGCCTGTTTCTCCGGTTTTTCCAGATCATCGAGGCTTTGGATGACCCGCTGACGCGGAAAATCCGCGCATACGGTCTCTTTCCCCGTGACATGGACAATGCCGGCAAGCGTTTTGTCGGGCGCCCCTTCGGGATTTTCCAACTTGATGATGCGTTCGTATGAAGCGTCGGGAATGCCGGAGACTTCCTGCTTTTGAAGGATTCCGTAGCCGCTGCAGCCCACCATCGTCATCAAAAGACATGCCGAAACGCTTTTGATGAAATTTCCAATGCGATCACTCATCTTTCCCGTCCGCCTTTCCCGGAAGCGGGCATCCAAGCCGGTCTGGCCGGCCCCCTTTCCGGTGGGATCAGGCTACTACCGTCCGGAAGGCTTGTCAAGGACGGCCGAAGACGGCCGACGATACGGCCGGACAATTTCCTGAGATATACATTTTTTCTTTCGGCTTTTTTTGTGGTATAGTGCCGCCGCTTTGCGGCAGAAAACGCCTGCGCGATACGGAACGGAAAGCATGAAAGTATTCAAAATCAAATTTGGGAAGAGCGGCGAAAAAGCAGATGCGTTCGGAATACGTTTTTTGGGGGACTTTGACGGCAAAATGGGGCAAAATGGAAGCTTCAGCGAAATCATCTCCCCGCCGGACTCGGCGCCCCTGATAACGCATCAAAGGATTACCATCTGGTTTACGTTTGAAAGAATCAGACCGTACGACACCGTCTCCGGCTTCGTCCGCGAGTTGTCGGAACTCCTGAAAGAGAAGGATTACATCATAAAATATTCATTTATTGACGGGCTGTTCAACACGACCCTGCTGGATGACGCGAATCCACCGGAAGGGTTTTCGGACCCAAGAGATCCCGGCAATGCCGCGACCGGTTTTTCCGTCACGGCCGAAAAACACAGCGCCAAGCTGAAATTTACAGTGAATGAGATCGTGTCGGTCAGTGAAGCGGCCGCGAAACTGGGCCGCACGATTTACGGCAGAAATCTGGAGAGAGTCAGAGTCAACCGGTAACCCCGGTCCAACATCGACAACAGAAATAAAAATCACCGGATCACCCGTTTTTTCAACTGCTCGGTCAGGCGCCTTAGCCTGGGCGAAATATCGTATTTATCGAGTTTGACATCAATGACGGCCAGTTCATCGCCGTTGTTTTTCGCCGCGTGCAGCGCCCGCCAGAGCTCCTCTTCGTTGGTCGCAGTGTATCCTTTGCCGAAGCCGATGACGCGCGGCAAATCCGCATATTGCCAGGGGCACAAATCGTTAAACGGACCGTCGATCATGGAGCGGAAGGTGCCGTATCCGCCGTTGTTCAAAACAAGCACTATCGGAGCCAGGCCGCAGCGGGCGGCGGTGGATATTTCCATGCCGGTCATCTGAAACGATCCGTCTCCCACCAAGGCGATGACGCGACGATCCGGCGCGGCAAGCGATACGCCGACGGCGCCCGGCACGGCAAAGCCAAGCGAAGCGTAATAGGCCGGAGACATGAAGTCGCTTGCTCCCTGAATGAAAAGATCCAGACCGCCGAAAAGCGGATCTCCCGGTTCGGCAATCACACTCGTATGATCGTCGAGAAGCGAGTTGACGCAAGCGATGAGGCTCTCCATGGTCACCTTGCAGCCGGTCTGCGGCACAAAAGGAGCGGGCGCGTTTTTGGGCGTCCACTTTGTTTTGGGAGGTGTTGCGGAAAGTTTGGCGCACAAAGCCTTCAGCACGTCGGCCATTCCCAAACCGGGATAGATGTGATGCCGGACGCAAAGGGAATCGGGACAGGCGACAACGGCTTTGCCCGGATTGAGCGTGCCCGTGGTGAACATGCCGGTGGACAAATCCGTGATCAAGAGTCCCGCCGCCAGAATGAAATCCGCGTTTTCAACCATATTGCGGACATCGTCGGGGCTCATCGCGCCCGCGTAAACGCCGACAAACTGTGGATGCGACTCCGCGATCACCCCTTTGCCCAGGATGCCGGTGACGAAAGGCAGTCCTGATCGCTCAAGAAAGTCGAGGAAAAGTCGCTGCAGACCAAAACGGTGAATATCGATGCCGGCAACGGCAATCGGCCGTTTTGCGGCGCGAAGCATCGAAAGCACTTCCTTTAAGGCTTCGTTGAGGACTTTGGAGGTGTCCTGCTTGTCTTTCGGGGTGTTTTTCGGTGGAACGTCGGTTTCCCTGCTGACCATGTCGCGGGGCAGCTCGAGATATCCGGGCCTTTTGGTGGTCATAACGGCATCGATCACGCGGTCGATTTCGGCGGCGGCGCTCTGGGCGTCCGTCAGCGCGGCGGTTGCCGCCGTCATTTCCCGAAACACGTTTCGCTGCGTTTCGAAGGAGCGGACTTTGTGGTGCAGAAGCGCGTCGCCGGATCGTTCCGACATTCCGGGAGCGCCGCTGATGACCAGCACGGGAGAGCGCTCCGCAAAAGCCTGGGCGGTGCTGTTGGCGAGTTTGAGGCCACCCACGCCGTAGGTGACGCACACGACCCCGAAGCCCGACATTCTCGCGTAAGCGTCAGCGGCAAATCCCGCACCTTGCTCGTCGCAGGTGTTGATGAGCGTCAAGTCGCTTTTATGGAGTTGGTCGTAGAAATGGAGCACATAGTCGCCCTGAATGCCGAAGACGTGACGGGCGCCGGCCTCTTGAATCGCCTTGATGAGATAATTGCCGATGAGCATGGTTCGACCTCCTGAGATTCAAAAACGGGGTGATCCGGCCTGTGTGAACGGTTGAACGGGTCCGGTTTTGCCGTCGTGCAGTTTCTTTTCCGCTCCCCTTCATGGTTCGTTGCATTTCTTCGAGGGTAATATCGAAGAACGATTTGCGACAACCGTCCCGGCATTGTTTGCCAAAACGTCGACGGCTCCGAAATTCCGGCGAATCCTGTCGGCGGTTTGCGCCACTGCCTCGCTCTCGGCGATATTGCACAAATAATACGACGCGCGCACATTACGGCTCGATATTTCCCGGGTGACGCTTTTTGCCGCCTGTTCATTGAGGATTTGAACAACTTTTTCGCGGGATTGCGCAACGGCCTCCGTCCACCAAAGGGGCAAAAGCAGAAAAGAGGTAATGACTGCCGCGGGGACCTTCCGTTTCGTCATGACTCCTGACGGCGCGCTTACGCGCACTCGCTGTAGCCGCAGAGGCGACAGACGGCGCAGCCTCCCTCATGTTCGATGATGCCGCCGCAGTCCGGACAGGCGCCTTTGAGGAAAACGCGCTTCACA
>JAAZOZ010000355.1 GCA_012797505.1 Smithella sp.
ACAAGTCGAGCAGGTGCGAAAGCAGGTCTTAGTGATCCGGTGGTTCCGCATGGAAGGGCCATCGCTCAACGGATAAAAGGTACGCCGGGGATAACAGGCTTATCACGCCCAAGAGTTCACATCGACGGCGTGGTTTGGCACCTCGATGTCGGCTCATCGCATCCTGGGGCTGAATAAGGTCCCAAGGGTTTGGCTGTTCGCCAATTAAAGCGGTACGTGAGCTGGGTTCAGAACGTCGTGAGACAGTTCGGTCCCTATCTGTTGTGGGCGGAGGATATTTGAGAGGAGCTGTCCCTAGTACGAGAGGACCGGGATGGACGAACCGATGGTGTTCCAGTTGTCGCGCCAGCGGCATCGCTGGGTAGCTAAGTTCGGAAGGGATAACCGCTGAAAGCATCTAAGCGGGAAGCCCACCTCAAGATAAGATATCCCTCCTGACGGAGACGTCAGGACTAAAGACCCCTCGTAGACCACGAGGTTGATAGGTCAGATGTGTAAGCGCAGTGATGCGTTCAGCTTACTGATACTAATCGGTCGTGCGGCTTGACCATAATAATTATTTATATATGGTCTCCTATTCAAACAGGCTCAATTTTCAACAAAGCGATATGCATTGTCATGCATTTATTGAGATAAATTTCGGTGGCTATCGCGAGGAGGTCACACCCGTTCCCATCCCGAACACGGAAGTTAAGCTCCTTCGCGCCGATGGTACTGCATGGGCGACTGTGTGGGAGAGTAGGTGCCGCCGGATTTAAAACAGTAAAGCCCCGCTGATTTTTCAGCGGGGCTTTTTTTGTGGCGCGGAATTCGCGTGCGGGACAGCCGAAAGGCTTCCCCTCACGTTTGTTCTGTTCTTACCCGATCCCGAAATCGGATAAACATCATCGGCCGGGCTGCTGATCTTTTTTTGCCCTGGCCTCCTCTTCATCCCGTAAAACCTTGCGCAGGATTTTGCCGACGGCCGACTTGGGGATCGATTCCCGGAATTCAACCAGCTTGGGCACCTTGTAAGGCGCCAGCTTTTCTTTGCAGAAGGAAATAATTTCCTCCGCCGTGCAGCTTTCGCCTGCTTTCAGAACGACAAACGCCTTGACCGTTTCTCCCCGGTATTGGTCTTTGACCCCCAGCGATACGGCTTCGGCGACTTTGGGATGCTGGAAGAGGACTTCATCAATGTCGCGCGGGTAAATGTTGAACCCGCCGGCGATAATCATATCTTTCTTGCGGTCCACAATGAAGAGATAACCGTCTTCATCTCTGACGGCGATGTCTCCGGTATGGAGCCAGCCGTCTTTGAGTTGTCCTTCCGTCTCGGCGGGATTATTCCAGTACCCCTGCATGATCAACGGTCCCTTCATGATGATTTCACCCGGCTCTCCGTCGGGAACATCCGTTTCTCCCTTGTCCACATCCACCAGCCGCACGTCGTTATCCGGGAAAGGAATGCCGATGCTGCCCACTTTCTTCAATCCCAGAACCGGATTGGAGATGCCCAGCGACGTCGATTCGGAAAGGCCGTAGCCTTCACTGAAATAAATGCCCATATCCTTGACCTGTTCGATAAGTTCCACGGGCATCGGCGCTCCACCAGAATTCAGCAGGCCGAACTTTTTGTTCAAATTCATTTCGGCTGCTTTGGGATGGTTGATGAGAGCGGTGATCAGCGTGGGAACCGTCGGGAAAAAGGTGATCTGATCGAATTTCGCGAGAAGGTCCATCATCTCATCGATGTTGAAGCGGGGAACCTGGATCTGGGTGGCGCAGTTGAACAGCGCCCAGTTCATGACGACAATGTTGCCGTAAACATGGAAATAAGGCAACACGGCCATGACATTGCGTTTTTCATGGGCCGTGAGCGTAATCGTAGAGTTTCCCCACAGCGAGCACTGAAACGTTCCCGCAACAATATTGGCGTGGGTGAGAACGGCGCCTTTGGGGACGCCGGTTGTGCCGCCGGTAAATTGAATCAGGGCCGGGTCTTCGGGATTGACCTGGACTTTTACCCGTTTGGGATTCGGATGCTTGGCGATGAGTTCCGAAAAGTGACGCCAGCCCGGCTCCAGATCAAGGCTCTTGGCGGAACTCACGGGGAATCCCTTGATATAGTCGGTGACGGCGGTGACGATGACGCGGGAAATCAGAACCTGCTTGCACAGGGTTCGAATGGCCGGGAGAGCCATATCAAAGGTGATCAGAGAGGTCATGCCCGACGTGTCGGCCATCAGCTTCAGTTCGTCGGGGGTGTATAACGGATTGAGATTGACGACAATGCCGCCCAGCGATAAAACCGCAAAATAAGAAATCAGATACTGAGGGCAATTGGGCAGATGCAGGCCGACGCGATCTCCCTTTTTGATTCCGAGTTCGGCCAGCGCGTTGGCAAAACTTCTCGATACAATGCTCAGCTCCAGAAAAGTCATCTCACTGCCGAAGAAAATCAAGGCGGCTTTGTCCGGATAAGCGCCGGTGGGCAGATTCAGCAACTCATGAGCTGCCAGACGTGGATAACGGATGGTGGTTGGTACGTTGTAATCGTAGTGACGATGCCAAGGTTTCTCTATCATTTTCCCCCTCCTCCATAATTCAATTTACGAAATGGACCACCTGTTGCCGCTGAGCCGGCGTGATGCGGGAAAAACGCGCAGGGATGAAAGAACATTCCTCGCGAGAGCTTTGAGAGAGAACCGGGTAAAACGGTTTTTGCCCATCAGACGACTCTACTTCCTCTATTTGACGAAACGCTGCTTTTTGTATGCGCAGATTAATAGTGTGTTTCGGCGTGGCTGTCAATGAAATATTACCGGCTCTCCAGGGAGGTTTCTCCCTTTACAGATGTCATTAAAAAAGCTACCTAAACCCCCGGGGGGAGACCGAAAGGTCGGAATTGTCCTTACCCTCCCCCTATTACATCGATGAAAGGAAAAAATGATGATGAATCTTTCACAATTTTCACTGGAAGGAAAAGTTGCCGTCGTCACCGGAGGAAGCCGGGGAATCGGCCGCGCCGCCGCTTTGGCAATGGCGGATGCCGGGGCGCACGTTGTGGTGAGCAGCCGGAAAATCGCCGATCTCGAAGGGGTTGCCGAGGAAATATCGGCCAGAGGCGTAAAGGGAAGGGCCATTGCGGCGCATGTCGGCAAGATGGATGATTCCAGGGCGCTCGTCGATCAGGTCGTGAAGGAATTCGGACGCCTCGACATTCTCGTCAATAATGCCGGCACCAACCCCTATTACGGACCGATGATGGACCAGGATGAAAAGACCTACGACATCACCATGAACGTCAACGTGAAAAGCATCTTCTTCCTGAGCCAGATGGCGGCAAAGATGATGAAGACGCAGGGCGGCGGCTCGATCATCAACACCTCTTCCATCGGCGGAATCCGGGCGGGCGAGTTGGGCGTTTACTGCGCCACCAAGGCGGCCGTCATCATGCTCACCCAGGTCATGGCCAGGGAATGGGGACAATACGGCATTCGGGTTAACGCCATCGCCCCGGGTATCATCAAAACCCGTCTGAGTGAAGCGCTGTGGAAAAATCCGGAGGTCAACGCCAGGGCGGTGGCTCAGATCCCCATGATGCGCCTGGGCGAACCGGAGGAACTGGCCGGCGTTGTGGTGTTCCTGGCCTCCAGGGCGGGGAGTTACGTCACCGGCGAAACGATTGTGATCGACGGCGGCAGAGTTCACGGCGAACCGGCCTGGCGGGAAAAGAAATAGGTGTTTGGGAGACGCAACACTTAATTAACGCTATTATAAAACCTTTGAAATAATCCAGTCTCGAATTCAGTGTTGTGCCCCCTCCTCTTACAGCTTCAGCGCCTTTTGGAGCATTTCCTTGTGCGATTGAACGAACGGGCCGTCTTCGCGCCAGGCGTGGCAGGTGTTGATCAGGAATTTCAGAATAAGCTTTGCCTGTTGGGGATCAAAATCGTACGGCTTTCTCGACCGGTGCGCGGCAAATCCCTGGACGGCCGCCGGGGCCATGGCCAGCAGCAGCTCCAGCAGATGGGTGCAGCCTTTTGTTCCCCCGACCAGTTTTTTGACTTTGGAGGTGAAGCCTCTGGTAATGGTCAGACCCCTGATGGGAGCGAGACTGTCGAGCGTTTCCCGGCAGACGCTCCGCGGAACCGAGATCAGATCAACGTCGATGTCCTCAATCAAAAAAGTGGAGCAGTTGACCAGCAGACGGATGCCCATGTGGTGAATTACGCCGGCCGGAAACGTTTCGCCCGTAACCGCAAATGTGTTCTGATGTCGGTCATCTTTCAGAAAACCTTCCACGATGATTCTGTTTTCGTCGCATTCGTAGGTTGATATTTCAATGTTCCGCGTGTGCAGTTTTTTCCCTTGCGATTTCCAGGCAGCATCCATTTTCCTCACCCCCGTTGTATTTGAAACCTGTATAATGTCTCTTAGTCATTGCGAACGAAGTGAAGCAATCTCATGAGTATTTGAAGAGATCGCCACGTCGCTTCGCTCCTCGCGATGACAAAATAACAATGATGCAAAGTTCTCGATGTATTTGTCCGCGACAGACTACAGCCGCTTGAGCCATGCATAAGGCCTGCGGCGCTTCAGATAATATTTGTCCTGTTCATGAGCGTAGGCCTCTTTTTCAAAGGCGATATTCCGGTAGGCGTTTCCTTTCCCGAATAGCCGCACCAGCCATTCCACTGCATACCACAGATAAAACAAGATGAAGAGCATTTCCTTCATTTGCGCCGAGTGAATGGCCTCATGGTTGATGGTTTTCTGCAGGAGGCCTCCGCTTTTCGGCGCAAACACGATTCCGAACAGGTTGATGGCCGCCAGCTTGCGGCCCGGCATCAGGTCGGTGCGAACAATTTTCATGATTCTGCGATCACCCGATTGCTCAACGTTCCGATTTTTTCGATTTCAATGCGGATATCATCGCCGGGCTGGAGAAAAAGCGGCGGCCGGCGGGTGAAGCCAACGCCTTCCGGCGTTCCGGTCAGAATCACGGTGCCCGGATGGAGCGTCATGGAACGGCTCAGGCGGCTGACGATTGTCCGGACGTCAAAAATCATCTCCGATGTACGGGATTTCTGAACGGTCTTTCCGTTCAACACGGCCCGGATGGCCAGATCATCCGGATTGTCGATTTCATCCTTTGTGACGATCCACGGCCCCAGTGGACAGAAGGTGTCAAAGCTTTTTCCCCGCGCCCACTGGTCTTTCTGCCTTTCAAACTGCCAGTCGCGCGCGCTGACGTCGTTGGCGCAGGTGTAGCCGAAAATATAGTCCGGCGCTTCCTCGGGCGTGATGTTTTTTGCCGTTTTCCCGATGACCACGGCCAGCTCCGCTTCATAGTCCACCTGATCGGGCCCGGCGGCGGGGAGCTCAATGGGGTGGCCGGGACCGATGACGCTGCTGGTGGCTTTGAGAAACAGGATCGGCTCCGAAGGGGCGGACAGGGCGGTTTCCTCGCCGTGCTTTCGGTAATTGATGCCCAGTGCCAGAATATTGACGGGCGCGACGGGCGCCAGCAGCCGTTCAATTTGCTCCTCACGGTCGCCGACGCTGCGCGGATTCCAGGGATCTCCTTCAATGGGGTTGGCCACCTCCGGTCGGCGCGGGTCGTAAACACCGTATAGAGGGCCTTTTCTTTTGGAAACAAATCGGACAATTTTCATCTCAAAACATCTCCTTTTCCAGAATGCTGTCGAATTGGAAAAATACCTTGCGGTCGATCAGGATGCCGTCGTGTGTGCAGTC
>JAAZOZ010000356.1 GCA_012797505.1 Smithella sp.
GATTTGGTTTCCTGAAAATACGCGTCGTCCCGGATGGCTTCCCGGGCGCCTGCCTGGGCCAGACGGTCAACGGTGTAGGAATTGACTGAATCTTTAACCCGGATAATTCCATCAATCAGTTCTTTGCTGCCCAGCGCAAATCCCACCCGCAATCCGGCCAGCGAATAGGATTTGGACAGTGTGCGCACCACCAGCAGATTCGGAAAACGGGCAATGAGGCCGACAGATGATTCGCCTCCAAAATCGACGTAGGCTTCGTCCAGCACCACAACGTTGTTTTCATTGTAGCGGAGGATTTTTTCTATGGATTCGAGCGGCACCCCCATGCCGGTGGGCGCGTTGGGATTGGCAATGAGAATTCCCCCGTTTGCCTGAAGATAGCCTTCAACCGACAGATTGAACTGCTCATCGAGCGGCACCAGACGGTAGGGAATCCGGAAAAGCCGCGCGTACACCGGATAGAAGCTGTAGGTGACGTCGGCAAAAAGGATTGGAAGCCCCTCCGGCTCAAAAAACGCCGGAAAGCAGAAAGCCAGGAGTTCATCCGAGCCGTTGCCGATGTAAACATTTTCCCTAATCAAACCGAAGGACGAGGCGATGGCGTCCCGGAGCGCATCGCCCGACGGATCCGGATAAAGCCGAAGCGTTTCATCGGCCGCGCTTCGGATAACCTCAAGGACCCTTGGAGAAGGCGGATACGGGTTCTCATTGGTGTTGAGTTTAACGTATTTCCGGTCTTTGGGCTGTTCTCCCGGAACATAAGGCTTGATGTTTTTGGTTGTCTGGCTCCAGAACCGGCTCATGGCTTAGCACCCGTAGGGTATTTTTCCAATCTGTAAATTTAATATAGGAAATGCGCCAAAATTTCCATGCTTATCTTTTCTTCTGACCCCCATTCCCGTGGCGGGCACAACAAAGGATGATCATCACCCACGCTTCCCTCTCCCATCGATGGGAAGGGATACAGGGAGGGGCATTTTCACATAAAAGGAGCATCATGTTGAGAGCTTTGAAAAATGTCATTTCGAGGAGCGTGAGCGACGAGAAATCTTCAGGATGGCCGTTTGTTCAAGATTTCTCCCTTCGGTCGAAATGACAAAAACGGCCGTTATTCAAAGCTCTCATGTTATGAGCAGGATGCCGCTTACAATGTATCCCGCCGCAATCAGCGCCTGGGTGAGCAGAACCAGCAGAACGTTGGCGGACATGGCTTTGAGCAGCGTTTCCCTGTCGTCATACCGGAGCGCCCCTTGGATGACCCGGACCGCAATGGGAACGGTCAGCAGGGACAAAAGCGTGAAGGCTGGCATGGAACCGCAAAGAACCGCTCCGATGACCCAGCAATAGACCAGCACGGTGAAAAGAGAAAAGAAATAAGCCGCATTTTTCTTTCCGGCGACAATCGGCAACGTCCGTCTGCCCACGGTGATATCCGCCTCCACGTCCGGAAACTCGTTGATCAGAAGCAGGTTGTGCACCAGAAAAAAAGAAGGCATCGAGGCAATAAAGGCGCTCATTGAATACGCACCGGTATGAACGAAGTAGGCGCCCATGACGGGCAGAATGCCCAATCCCAGGCCCGGCGACCACTCGGTGTATCCCATTTTGAGGATGAGGGGCGTGTAAAAAACGATCAGGGCGGCGGCGGCCACAAGCAGCGGCAGGAGCATCCAGCCCGCTTTCACGACAAAAAACCAGGCAATCGGAATCAGGATAACAAAGCAGGCAATCCCCAGCCACAAAACCTGGGCAACCGTCAGCAGGCCTGTCGGCGCCGCGCCGCTTCCGCCGCTGAAAGGAGTGCGCAGCGTTTTATAGTCCAGACCGCTTTTGGCGTCGAAATAGTCGTTCAATATATTAACCCCCGCATGGGCGACCAGAAGACCGAACGTGGCCAGCGCCGCATACCCGAGATGAAACGGGGAGCCGAAACGAATGGATTCATACCAGGCGACGGCGGCGCCCAGAATGCCCAGCGTGAGCGCCAGAATCAAAAAAGGGACGCGGATAACGGTGATGATGCCTTTAAGCGTCATGGGTTTGTCCGTTGACAATCCTTTCTGCGAAGTCGGCCTGCTCTTTAGCAGATGATTGCTCTTTTTGGCAAACCAATTCTCCGGGTCATCCGGGCCGCAATCCTGCCGGAAAACAATACCCCGGTGAAAAGCGCGGCGGCTGCGGAAAGGACCCATCCGGTCAAATGTCTGCCGGCTCACAGATCATTTCTTCCGCCGGATAGGGTTTCAGGACACCGGCAAGAAGGGCGGGATCCTGAAGTTCCGGATTCAGCCACAGCTCCTGTGAAGATTTCGGCACGATGACCGGCATGCGGTCGTGAACACGCGCCACAACCTCGTTGGCGCTCGTCGTGATAATGGCACAGGTGTCCAGCGGTTTTTGACCGGCGGCCGCCCATTGCTCATAGAGGCCGGCAAAAACAAACGGCCCGCCGGATTTCAGGCCAAACCGGAAGGGCTTTTTCGAGGCCCCGTCTTTTTTCCATTCGTAAAACCCGTCGGCGGGAATCAGACATCTTCGCTTCCGGAAAGCATTTTGAAAGGCGGGCTTTTGCGCAATCGTCTCAGCGCGGGCATTGATGAGCCTCGGTCCGATGGACGGATCTTTCGCCCAGAAGGGGACCAGCCCCCACAAAAAAGAGACCGGCATATTCCCTTGACCGGTTCGGATCACCGCGGGAATATGCCGGCCCGGATGGATATTGCGGTCGGGTAAAAAATGAAGGGAGACATCGGTCACGCCAAAGCTTTGCGCGACAGCCGACAAATCCGAAATCAAAACAAACCTACCGCACATGGGCTTTTTACGCCTGCATCACAGTTTGATCTTGCCCTCTTTCAGGGTTTTCGTGGGCTTGAAGATGTCCAGAGGGAACTTTTTGTAAATTTCCCCCAGCTTGAACACCAGCTCCGCGTAACCAATGCCCTGGGCCAGCGCAAAGGGGCCGAAGGGCGAGCCGCCGCCGTTGGCCATCGCCAGATCGATCTCCTTGGGATCGTCCACAACGCCCTCTTCCAGAAGCTTCGTGGCTTCGTTGACCTGCAGCGCGATCAACTGATTGATGTCGTATTCCTTGGTCGCCTTTGCCAGATCGATCGCGGGCCTGCCCGCCGACCAGTCATAAAATCCCCTGCCGGTTTTTTTGCCCAGATGATTGATCTTCAGGTAGGACATCATCGCCTCGGAGGGCTTGTAGTCCGGGGACAAAACCTGCGCGAAATATTCCAGCCCGTGCGCGGCCACGTCGATGCCGACATAATCCACCAGTTCGAACGGCGCCATCGCCATCAGGGGCTTGAACGCCGCGTCAAATTCCTCCGGGGACGGATGGCCCGCTTCCAGGATTTTGGACAGCAGAACCAGCGTCGGTTCGTTGACCCGGTTGTAGATGAAGCCCGGGGAATCCTTCTTGACGATGACGGGAACCTTTTTGATCTTTTTGGCGATGTCATAGCCCACCTGTACGGATTCATCGGACGTGCCCCTGCCCTTGATCACTTCCACCAGCTTCATCAAAATGGCCGGATTGAAAAAATGATAGCCGATGACCTTGTCCGGCCGCTGCGTGGCGGAGGCAATCTCGGTGATGCTGATGTTGGAGGTGTTGGAGGCCAGAATGGCGTGTTTCGGCGCATATTTGTCGATGTCGGCAAAAACGCTTTTCTTCAGCTCCAGCTTTTCCGGCACGGCTTCAATCACGAAATCCGCGTCTCGGACGGCTTCCTGAAGGTCCACTATCGGGGTAAGGCGCACCAGCGCGTGGGCAAAGGCATCCGGCGTAATCTTGCCCTTCTCCCTGAATTTCTCCAGGCTCTTGATAATCCCCGCGACGCCCTTGTCCACAAATTTCTGTTCGATATCGCGCAGCACGACGGCATATCCGCCCAACAGGCAGGAAGCCGCGATCCCGTGCCCCATATCCCCCGCGCCGATTATGGCAATCTTTTTTACATCTTCAGCTTTCATGTTGCGTCTCCTTTTCCGAAATGAATAATTAAGATAAGGCGGAAGACGGTTTCCGTCGTCCGCCATCCTTCCCCCAGATCGAGGCTTTTGCCAGCGCGTGGGCCAGCCGATGGATGCCCCTCCCCGCTGCAGGATCCAGCTCTTTCGACCGTCGCTTCGCTATTCTTTCAGCGCTCCGGTGAAGTTATCCGCCTCGACCTTCAGCGCCGCGCCTTCATTGTTCACGATGGCTGCGATACGGCCGAAGAATTTTGGAAATTCCGCGCCGATATAGAACTGCGACGAGAGCACGCGGCCGCTGTAGTAGGCGGCTTCCGGATTTTCCGCGAGGATCTTCGCGCGATCCGCGCCCTTGGCGTCGCCCACGAGCGCTTTGGCTTTGGGCGTGGTGAGGGTGAGGCTCCACAGATGCAGCCAGGCCAGAATCAGCGGATACATGGCCTGCTGGAAGGGGGTTGCGTTGTTGAGCAGGAGAAGAATTTTCATCTCGCCCAACTGCTTCTTCATCATCTCGATCACTTCTTCAAGTTTTGCCAGACCCTCGACGACCGGGTTGACATACCTGTCGTCAACAATGCCTTTGGCTTTGGCAATCGTGTCGCTCATCCATTGCTTAAGCTGAGCGTAATTGTACATCTCGGGATTCATGAGGATCTTGCGCATGACCAGATCGAGCGACTGGATGGCATTGGTCCCTTCATAGATCGAGAATACCTTGGTGTCGCGGGCGTACTGCTCGACCGGGTATTCCTGGCAGAAGCCGTAGCCGCCGTAAACCTGCATCGCCTCGGCGGTAACGAGCCAGGAGGCGTCGGAGATGCCGGCCTTGACGATCGGGGTCAGGATTTCGACGATGCCGGTCGCCCTTTTCACTTCTTCGGGATCTTTCGACGCGCGCATGATGTCCTCATGCAGCGCCAGGAAGAGGCACAGCATGCTCATCCCCTCCACGTTGCTCTTCATGTACAGGAGCATCCGCTTCACGTCGGGGTGATTGATGATGGTCACGGGGCCGCCTTTGGGATTCGTGATGAGCGCGCTCTGCACCCGGTTGCGGGCGTACGTCACGGCGTGCAGGTAGGCGGCGCTGGAGCAACCCAGGGCCTGGACGCCCGTGTGGATGCGGGCGGCATTCATGAGATGGAACATGATCTTCATGCCTTCGCGTTCTTTGCCCAGGAGGTAGCCGACGCACTTGCCGTTGTCGCCGAAGGTCAGCATGGAGGTCGCATTCCCCTTGAGCCCCATTTTGTGCTCGATGCCGGCGCAGATCATATCGTTGCGTTCGCCCAGCGAGCCGTCGGGGTTGATCAGGAATTTGGGAACGACGAAGATCGAGATCCCCTTGGTCCCTTCCGGATCGCCTTCGATGCGCGCCAGCACCGGGTGAATGATGTTCTCGGTCATATCGTGTTCGCCGTTGGAGATGAAGATCTTTGTGCCGGTGATCAGATAGGTGCCGTCGGGCTGTTTGACCGCTTTTGTTTTCAGCGCCCCGACATCCGATCCGGCGCCCGGCTCCGTCAGACACATGGTGCCGCCCCATTTCCCTTCCATCAGCTTGGGGACGACCATGTTGTACAATTCCTTATTCGCAAAGGGGGCAATAATGGCAATCGCCCCGGTGATGGAGCCGCAATACATCGTCAGGGATGTGTTTCCGGCATTGAAATATTCCGCGCAGGCCATGGAAATACTGGAGGGGAGACCCGTTCCCCCTATTTCCTGCGGCAGAGCCAGGGAATGGAATCCGGACTCGATATAGGCATTGAAGCCCTTTTTGAACGATTCGGGAACCTTGACCTCGCCCGTCTTGGGATCGAACTTCAGGCCCGTCTTGTCCCCTTCGGCATTGGTCGGATAAAACTGCTGAACGGCAATTTTCTCGGCCAGTTCGAGCGTATCCTCGTAAACGCTTCGGTCAAAATCCTTGAAGGCGTCGAACCGGTTCAATTTCTCCAATTCCAGCATCTCAAACAGGGTAAAACGGACATCACGCGAATCGATTAACTGATTTAACGACATACTTTCCTCCTTAAAAATTTTTACAACGAGTGTTGTTGTTTTTCTTAACAGATCAGCATCGAAAAGCAAGAAATATATTGTTCATTACACCGGATTTTATGATACGAAACCTTATGCAAAAAACGGTGCGACATCAGGCGGTGGAAATCCTGACCCGCGTTTCACAAAGCGACGCTTTCGCCGGCGATCTGCTGGATTCTTGTCTTGAAAAACAAAACCTTTCCCGGACGGCGGACGGCCGCCTGCTCACACATCTGGTCTATGGCGTTTTGAGGATGCAGGGGCATTTGGACTGGATTCTGGCCCGTCTGTATCGCGGCAACTACTTGAAAATGGAAGAGAATATCAAAAATGTCCTGCGCACGGGATTGTATCAGCTCCAATTCAGCGACCGGCTGCCGGCCTTTGCGGTCGTGGATGAAGCGGTCAAAATTACCCGGCGCGTCCAGCCGGCGGCGCGCGGGCTGGTCAACGCCGTCCTGCGAAGTTATTTGCGCAGCCCCGGCCCCTGGTCTTTCCCCGACGAGAACAAAAATCCGGCGGAATATATCGCCGCTTTTCATTCCCACCCCTTGTGGCTGGTCGAAGAATGGCTGAATGTTTTCGGACGGATGGAAACCGAGGCGTTGTGCGCCGCCAATAACGAACTGCCGCCCCTGACGGCCCGCGCCAACACACTGAAATCCGGTCGCCGGGAGCTCATTGAAAAACTGGCCGGCGAAAATTTTCAGGCTGAAGAAACCCGGCTGTCTCCCGACGGCATCCGTCTGTCCTCTTCTTCTTTGCCAATTCAGAAAACTCTTTTCTTTGCGGATGGGCTTTTGCGCCTTCAGGATGAGGCGTCCCAACTGGTTGCCTATCTGGTCAACCCCCGAAAAGGACAAAAGATTCTCGATGCCTGCGCGGGAAGCGGCGGAAAGACCACGCATCTGGCCGCCCTGATGAAAAACGAAGGCGTGATTGTCGCACTGGACCGGGATGCGGAAAAACTTGTGCAATTGCAAAATGACGCCGCAAGAATGGGCATAACCATCGTCAAAACAGCCCGCGTGGATCTGGAGCGCCCTCTGTCGGCCCAATATCAAAATGCATTTGATACGGTTCTCGTGGATGCTCCCTGCTCGGGAACCGGCACGCTGCGGCGCAATCCCGAAATCAAATGGCGGCTAAAACCAAAAGATATCCATCTGTATGCCGATCTCCAGCAATCCATCCTGCAAAACGCGGGGGCGGCGGTTTCCAAAAACGGTTTTCTGGTGTATTGCACCTGCTCTCTTTTTTCTCAGGAAAATGACAGGGTGGTGCGGCGGTTTCTGGCGGATTTCCCGCAATTTCAGCTTTTGCTGCCGGATTCCCCCGTTGTGCAAGGGCTCATTGATAGTCGTGGATTATTCAGGAGTTACCCTCATCGCCATTCGATGGACGGTTTTTTCGGCGCTGTTTTCCGGCGCCGGATTTAATTTGACGAATTCCATGCGATCATGCTAGTTTACCTCCCCGTAAAATTGAGGAGATCAAATCATGTTTATTCAGCAAATGCAGGTGGGCCACATGGCGGTTTTCGCCTATCTGGTGGGGGACCCCGTCACCGGAGACGCGCTGGTCATTGATCCAGCCGACAACGTTCATGGAATTCTCGCCCTGGCGGCAAAAAACAAACTGCGCATCAATTCCATCGTCAACACGCACGGCCACGTGGACCATATCGGCGGCAATGCTCAGATGAAAAAACTCACAGGCGCCAGAATCATCATCCATGAAGACGATGCCTTCATGCTCACTTCGACGCCGCCCGCCATGCTTCGAATGTTCGGCGCGGCGCAATCGCCGCCTGCCGACCTCCTCGTTTCCGACGGGCAGATTATTTCCGCCGGCAATATCGAACTGAAAGTCCTCCATACACCGGGTCATTCGCCCGGCGGCATGTGCCTTTACACGCCGGGCTATGTTTTCACGGGCGACACGCTGTTTGTGGAGGCCGTCGGCCGAACCGACCTGCCCGGCGGCTCCTGGCAAACCCTGTATCGGGCCATCAAAACAAAACTTTTTTCGCTGCCGGACGACACCAAGGTGCTGCCCGGCCACAACTACGGCCGCACCCCAACGTCCACCATCGGCCACGAAAAATTGCACAACCCATCCGTTCGATAGAGGGAAAAAACGACCCATGTATAAAACGATTGCTCAAACTCATTTTCCAAAGCTGAAATTTCTCACACGCGGCAAGGTGCGCGACCTTTATACCGTGAAAGACTATCTGCTGCTGGTGGCGACGGACCGGATATCGGCTTTTGATGTCATCATGCCCAATCCGATTCCGGGCAAAGGCGCCATCCTCAACAAGATGTCCCTTTTCTGGTTTCAGAAGATGGAAGACATTATCGGCAATCATATCGTGTCCGCGGACGCCGCCGATTTTCCGGCGGAGTGCGAGCCCTACGCCGAAGTCCTGCAGGGGCGAAGCATGCTGGTTCGAAAAGCAACGCCTCTGCCGGTGGAATGCATCGTACGGGGCTATCTGGCCGGGTCCGGCTGGCAGGAATACCGCCGCGACCAATCCGTTTCGGGCATCCAACTGCCCGGGGATTTGAAGGAATCCTGCAGGCTGCCGCAGCCGGTTTTCACACCGACGACCAAAGCGCCGGAAGGCGAACATGACGCTCCCATCACCCGCTCGGAAATGGAGGACCTGATCAGCCCGGAAATTACCGAACAGGTCATTCAAAAATCCCTGGCCATTTACGAACGGGCGGCGGCGATCGCCCTGAAGGCCGGGATCATTATCGCGGATACCAAAATGGAATTCGGCCTGATCGGCGATCAATTGATTTTGATCGATGAATTACTGACGCCCGACTCGTCGCGCTTCTGGCCGGCCGACGATTACGAAGAAGGGCGCCCGCAAAAAAGCTTTGACAAGCAGTTTCTGAGAGATTATCTGCTTTCCATTGCCTGGAACCAGAAGCCGCCCGCGCCCGAGTTGCCGCCGGATATCATCGAGAAAACCCGGTCAAAGTATGAAGAAGCGTTTTCCCGTCTGGTAAAATAATACCCAGCCATTGACAGACGCAGGACCGTTATTACATTACGCGGTGTTTATCTTTGCGTTGTCATTTTACGAGGAGGCATTCCTTGATCGCAAGAAAGCTGCCGGATTACCGATTAAAACAAAAAATACTGTACATCGATAAAACCTCTCCCGAATCGCTGATCAGCTACGGGGATATGTATTGGGAAGCGGGAGCCTTTTCCGATGCGCTGGACTTTTATGCCCGGGCATCCCACACGGCCGGCATAGAAAAAATTCGAAAACAAGCGCTGGAAATCGGCGATGTTTTTCTGTTTCAGGGCGCGGCGAAGGCGCAGGGGCTGGAACTTCAGGACGCCGACTGGGAGAATATCGCGCAGACAGCCGTTCGTCTTAAAAAATTTTCCTTTGCCGGGCAGGCTCTGAAGAAAATCGTGGACACCGGACGGGCCAACGCGCTCGCTACCATGATCAAAGCGGAGGAAGCAAAACAAAGCGCATGACCAAGAGGGATTACTATGAAATTCTGGGCGTCGGCAAAACCGCCTCGGAAGAAGAGCTGAAAAAATGTTACCGGAAAATCGCCATGCAGTTCCATCCCGACAAAAACCCGGGAAACAAGCAGGCGGAGGAAAGGTTCAAGGAAGCGGCCGAAGCCTACGAGGTGCTGAGCGACCGGCAAAAAAGAGAAATCTATGACGCCTATGGACACGCCGGCCTGAGCAACACCGGCTTTCAGGGGTTCAGCGGCTTTGACGACGTTTTCTCCGGTTTCGGCGACATTTTTGAGGACGTGTTCGGATTCGGCCGGGGACGCGGAAGGGGGCGAACGCGCCCGGCGGCAAGGGCCGGCGCCGACCTGCGCTACGATCTGAAAATCTCTTTTCTGGACGCCGCCTTCGGACTGACGACCACCATCGACCTGGAAAAGCTTCACCCCTGCCAGGCCTGCGGAGGAACGGGCTCGGCGCCCGGTACGACGCCTTCGACCTGCCCCACCTGCAACGGCCGAGGCCAGGTGGTTCAGTCGAGCGGCTTCTTCACGATCAGCTCCACCTGTCCCCATTGCAACGGCCACGGCAAAGTCATCGCCAAAGCCTGCCAGACCTGCCGCGGCACGGGCAGGGAGAAGCAGCGCAAAACCGTCGAGCTGAAAATCCCCGCCGGCGTGGAAACCGGTTCCCGGCTGCGTCTGCGCGGAGAAGGAGAAGCGGGAGATCAGGGAGGCCCCAACGGGGATCTGTATGTTTTTCTGCAGGTGGAAGACCACGAGTTCTTTGTTCGTTCAGAAGACGACATTGTGTGCCGCGTCCCGATTTCATTCGTGCAAGCTTCTCTCGGCGCGACAATTGAAGTGCCCACCTTAAAAGAAACGGAGAAAATCAAAATTCCCCGCGGAACGCAAACCGGACAGATCTTCCGCCTGAAAGGCAAGGGGATCCCCCATCTCCAGGGATACGGGCGCGGAGATCAGATCATTGAAGTCTTTGTCAAGATTCCAACGGAGCTGACCCGAAAGCAGGAAGACCTCCTGCGGGAATTTGAAAAAGCCCGATAAAATCCATCGACAATCAAGTTGCAATCCATTTCGCAATATGTTTACATGAGCGCAACTTCAACAATCCGGAGGAATGCACGATGAAAAGCAAAATAGGTCGCCTCGTGGTTTGCGCGTTTGCCCTGATGTCTCTTGCGGGATGCGGCGCTTTGGTTGCCGGCGGAGCGGTGGTCGGCGCGGGCGCGGGAACCTACCTGTACGCCAACGGCGAGCTGAAGACGGACTACGCGGCCTCTTTCGACAGCGTCTGGAGCGCCTGCGAAAGGACGATCGCACAGATGCGCGGAACGCAGGTTCAGCCCGTTCGGGAAATTTCCAAGGGAACCATTTCGGCCATAATCAACGACGAAAACGTGAAAATTGAAATTGCCTATCGGGCAAAAAATCAGACAACCGTCGGCGTTCGCGTGGGTCTGATGGGCAACAAGCTGTCTTCCCAGGTGATCCATGACAAGATCGCCGATCAACTGGCAAAACGGTAGGGTTTAGCGACGCCCCGCCGGGACCGGCGTCGGCCTTTTCATGAACAAGAAATTTCTTTTCGGCATCCTGCTGGGCGTGGTCCTGATTTACTTTTCCCTTCGGGGCATTAACTTCAACGACACGCTGACTTCCCTGAAGAAAATCCATCCGGGCTGGGCGGCGCTGTCTCTTTTTTTCATCGTGTTCATGCAGGCGCTGCGATCCTATCGCTGGGGCGTCATCCTGGAACCGATGGAAAAAATTTCCCAGGGAACGCTCTTTGCCGTGACCAGCGTCGGATTTCTGGCCATTGCCGCGATACCGGCCCGGATCGGGGAACTCGCCCGGCCCTATCTCATTGCCCAGAAAAGCGCCGTCAAAATGTCCTCGGCGCTCGGCACCATCGTCGTGGAGCGCGTGCTCGACAGCCTTGCCGTGCTGACCATCACCATCGCGGTTCTCATGGCGCAGAACGACCTGCCGCGCTGGATGGTTACCTCCGGAATTCTTTTCTTTCTTGGGACCCTGATGATGATCTCCTTCGTGATCGGGCTGGTCTGGCGCCGGGAAACCGCCGTCTCCATCATCGACCGAATCCTGCGGCGTCTGCCCGGCGCGCTTGCGCAAAAAGTCAATCCCCTCATCCATCATTTCATCGACGGCTTCCTGGTCATCACCGACGTCAAACGGCTGCTGTATCTGCTGGTCCTGTCCGCCGTGGTCTGGCTGGTGGACGTCGCCGCCATTTACACGCTGCTTATTGCATTCGGCTTTGATCTGCCGGCGCTGGCGGCTTTCGTGGTGATGGTGATCCTGATCGCGGGCATCGCCATTCCCACCGCGCCGGGTTTTATCGGCAACTGGCATTACGCCTGCATCCTGGGATTGAGCCTGTTCGGGATTGCCAAACCGGAAGCGCTGTCCTTCGCGCTGGTTTATCATTTCCTGTCGATGATGGTTGTGGTCGTTCTGGGCGCGGTGTTTTTGCCGTTCAATAAATTTTCACTTTCGGAGATGACGAAGCAGATGAAGAAGGCTGAAGACCGAAGACCGAAGACTGAAGGCTGAAGGCTACTACGGATGTGCCGCGCACTTCATCTGAAAAAAAATATAAAGGGGCAAGACATTAATTGCAATATCTTACCCCTTGATTGTTGGTTCATCCGGCTGATGCCTACTTTTGACAAAAATCGCGAGAGCTTCGAATAACGGCCATTTTTGTCATTTCGACCGAAGGGAGAAATCTTGAACAAACGGCCATCCTTAAGATTTCTCGTCGCTCACGCTCCTCGAAA